>JBFWSD010000653.1:0-4774 GCA_050248575.1 Gemmataceae bacterium | reverse complement strand
ACGAAGCCCGGGCAGAAACAGCGCACATTTTCATGGCACGTCGACGCCGAGATTTCTAAGTGCTTGCAGTAATTCAACCTATGGCGGAAAATGGGCGCCGAGAAAAACCGTGGCAGGTTCTGCTTGCAGTATCCTGGCATGAACGCTGCCCGGACGAGGATTCACGGCATGGCCGGCAATCACCTCAGCAAGGTCCTGGAGCGCCTGCGCCATGTCGTCGGCAAAGAACCGCTGCCGGCATCTAGTGATGGCGAGTTGCTGAAGCGTTTCGTCGGCATGCGCGACGAGACGGCGTTTGCGTCGATCGTGGAAAGACATGGCCCCATGGTGCTCGGCGTATGCCGTCGTGCCCTCAGCAATCCACATGACGCGGAAGACGCCTTCCAGGCCACTTTCCTCCTCCTGGTCCGCAAGGCGGGCAGCCTGCGCGATCCCGAACTGCTGGGCAACTGGCTGTACGGCGTGGCGTGCCGCATCGCGCGGCGTGCCCAGGCCACCTCCTCACGCCGCCGCAGCCTGCAAGCCGAGGAGATCCCGGACATGGCTACCAGCCAGGCACTTACCGAGGCGGTCAGCAGCGACCTGCGCCTCGTGCTCGACGAGGAGCTGGAAAAGCTGCCCCGCAAGTATCGGGCGCCGATGGTGCTTTGCTACTTGCAGGGGGAGACCAACGAGACGGCGGCCCGCAAGCTGCGCTGGGCCATTGGCACCTTGAAAACGCGTCTGTCGCGGGCACGCGATCTGCTGCGCGACCGGCTCGCCTTGCGCGGGCTGGCCCTGTCCACGGGGGCCTTGGCCGCAGCACTCACGCCGCAGACCGCCAGCGCGGCCGTCCCCGCCACGCTCGCCGAGGCGACCGTGCAAGAAGCGCTCCGCTGCATGAGTGGCGCAACCATCACCTCGACCAGCGTGGCCGCCCTCACGGAGGGGGCTTATCGCGAGCTGCAGAATGCCAGGCTCCGGCTGGTCGCCGGCGTGCTGGTGGCCGTCTCGGTCGTGGCGGGTGGCGCCAGTGCCCTGGCGTATCACGTCTGGCAACCAGCGCCCGCGCTTGAAGACGGCGGGCTGGCTCAGCAGGTCAATCAGCGTGTCCTCGACTGGCAGCCCACCCAGCGCGAACGCCGCTTCGATGAAATCGGCTGGGCCCCCAGCCTGGCCGAGGCCAGGCGCCGCGCACGCGAGCTCGATCGCCCGATCCTGGTCATCGCCAGCACCGGCCGCATCAACACGGGACGAGACGCCGCCAGCGCCACCAATCTGCGCGCCAGCGCTTTCTCGAATGATGCGATCATCGATTTCGTGAACCACAGCTATGTGCCCGTTTATCTCTCCGGGCTCGACCGGAATGCCGAGCTCGAGCGGATCCGGGCCACGGCCCCGACGCTGGCGCCGATCTTCAGCGCCAGCGAAGCCTTTATCCTGGATCCAGACGGTCGTCCGCTGCAAGCGGTGGAAGCGTGCCATTCGTGCAGTCCGGCCGGGCTGGGGGAAGTGCTGAACTGGTTCGCCAGGGAGCGCGGCGACGAACTCGCCTTTGCGCCGACCAAGCAATCGCGCCGGCCCGCGGCCAGCGCGGACGCGCTGGTGATTCACCTGGTGTCGCGCTATCTCAAGCGCGTCGAAGGCAAGCTGGTCCCCCTCGACGATCCGCTGGGAGTGAGCGTCAACTATTTCTCGCGCGGGCTGCCCGCTGAGGATTGGCTTGTGCTCGAGCGCAGCCAGTGGGCAGGCTTCTGGCCCGCGCAGCCCCTCGACGTGGGCGGCACCTGGGAGATCGGTCCCGAAACGAGTGCTCTGCTGTACCGCTACTGCTACCCCCCCACCGAAGTCAACGAGGTCACGCGGAGCCGCATCGATGCCTCGAAGCTGACGGGCACGGTCGTGGCCCGCAGCGGCAACCTGGTGCGTGCCCGCCTCGACGGCAACCTGACCATGAAGCATCGTTTCGCACCCGAGCGCGACGACAACAAGCTCGTGGTTGCGACCTTCCAGGGCTACATCGACTTCGATGTCGCGAGCGGCCGCGTCCAGTCGCTGCAACTGCACAGCGTCGAGGGCCGCTACGGCAAACGTGAATTCGGCGTGGCCCTGCGACTGGTGCCCTGACTCGCGAAACCCCACCCGCACGGTGACCTGCGTCCGCGGTGCGCGCCGCGGCCCCACAAGGAGAATGCCATGCGACGAATCCTGCTGGCCGCCATCGCAGCGTTGACGCTGATCGGATCTACCGCACGCGGCGAGAACTGGCCGAGCTGGCGCGGCCCCAGCGGCGTCGGCTTCGTCAACGACAAGGACCTGCCCCTCGAATGGGACGGCAAGACGGGCAAGAACATCCTCTGGCAGGCCTCCCTCGACGGGCTGGGCAACTCGTCCCCGATCGTCTGGGGCGACAAGGTCTTTGTCAGCACCTCCGCGAAGCAAACGCGCCAGGAAGAAGAAAACAAGCAGGTCCCGGCTCACTTCCTGCACTGCCTGCGCGTGACCGACGGCAAGGAACTGTGGCGAACAAGCATCCCGCCCGGGCAGAATCCTGCCGGCTATGCCATCTACGCAGTGCCGACACCCGTGACCGACGGCAAGCGCGTCTACGTCTGGTTTGGCTCGGCCTTGCTGGCAGCCGTCGACTTCGACGGCAAGATCGTCTGGCGCAAGGAACGGCCCGGGCCGTTCAAACTCAATCCCGGCATCTGCACCAGCCCGATCCTTCACGAAGACACGCTCATCTTGCTTTGCGATCAAGGGGGCGGGCAGGGCTTCTTGCAAGGCATCGACAAGAACAGCGGCGACGTCAAGTGGGAACAGAAGCGAACCAAGGCCTCGTATTGCAATTCCACCCCCCTGTTGCTGGACGTCAACGGCAAGAAACAGCTCATCATCACCGGCTCGAACGCGCTGGAAGGGCTGGATCCTGCCAGCGGCGAGCGAATCTGGTGGTGCAATACGCGCGGCTTCGGGGCTTCGCCTGCGTTTGGCTCCGGGCTCCTCTACGTCGATAGCGGCACGAGCGGCCCGGGTTATGCCGTGGACCCCACCGGCACGGGGGACGTCTCGCAATCGCATGTGAAGTGGAAGATCGACAAGATCCCGGGCGAGTACTCGTCGCCTGTCATCTGCGGCAACTACGTGTATCGCACGCGCAAGCCGGGCATGGTGCTGTGCTGGGAACTGTCCTCCGGCAAGGAAGTCTTCAGCGAACGGCTCAAGGACGTATCGATCCTGGCCAGCCCGGTGGCGACAGCGGCTGGCCGCGTCTACTTCCTGAGCACTGGCGTCAGCTATGTGCTGAAAGCAGGGCCGAAGTTCGAGCTGCTTGCCGCCAACAACCTGGGAGGCGCAAGCACTACCGGCGCCTCGCCGGCCATCGCCGCTGGCCGCATCTTCCTCCGCGATCGCCAGACCCTCTATTGCATTGGCAAGAAATGAAGCGCTGACTTCAGACTCGTGTCCTGCCGAATTTCCTACCTACCTGGAGAGCGAATCATGATGACCTTCCTGGGCAGCCCGCACACGGCTTACTGTGATGGCCAGTCGCGCCGCGATTTTCTCAAGATCGGCGCGTTCGGCACGGCCCTGACGCTTGCGGACATGGTGCGCGCGCAAGGACGGCCCGCGCCGAACGGCAGCACGCCGCGCCGCAAGGCCGCGATCATGATCTGGCTGGGGGGCGGCCCGCCTCATCTCGACATGTACGACCTCAAGCCCGACGCACCCGAAAACATCCGCGGCGAGTTCAAGCCCATCCAGACCAACGTGCCCGGCGTGCAGATCTGCGAGCTCATGCCGCTGCAGGCACGCATGTGGGACAAGCTCGCGGTCATCCGTTCGCTCATCTCCACCGACGATCACTTCGACACCGAGACCATGACGGGCTACCCCGAAGCGAAGAATCGTCTGCAGAATCATCCGTCCTTCGGGGCCGTTGTGTCCAGAGAACGCGAAGGCATCAATCCGGACATTCCTTCGTTTGTCAGTTTGCGCGGCCTGAGCAAGGGGCAAGAGCCTGGCCCGCTCGGGGTCGGCCATCGCGCCTTCACGCCGAGCGGCGAAGCACTGAAGTACCTGAAGCTGCCCGACGGAGTGAGCACGGCCCGGCTGGATGATCGCAAAGGGCTGCTCGCTTCTTTCGACAGCATGCGGCGCGACCTCGATGCGACCGGCACGGCGCGCGGGCTGGACACGATGACGGCCCGGGCCTTCGACATGGTGGCCTCGGGCCAGGTGCGGCAAGCGCTCGACCTGAAGCGTGAAGACCCGCGCAGCCGCGATCGCTACAAGGGCATGGAACAGTTCCTCACGGCCCGCCGCCTGGTGGAAGCGGGCGTGAGCTGCGTCACCCTCTCCTACGGCAGCTGGGACCTGCACGGCGGCGAATTCGGCGAAGGGGCTCACTGCTTCAAGGCCTGCCGCAAACAGCTGCCCGTGCTTGACCGGGCCGTTGCCAACCTGATCCAGGACCTGCACGACCGCGGCATGCAAGACGACGTGGTGACCGTGATGTGGGGCGAGTTCGGCCGTTCCCCCAAGATCACGCCGACGGCGGGCCGCGATCACTGGCCGCGCGTGATGTCGGCCCTCATCGTCGGGGGCGGACTCAAGATGGGCCAGGCCATCGGCGCCAGCAGCGCACGCGGCGAGATCCCCAGGGACCGCCCGTATCACGTGACCAATGTCCTCAGCACCATGTACGGCGTGCTCGGCATCGATCCGGCGAAACAGTTCGTGGACAGTACCGGGCGGCCCCTGGCCTACCTCGACGATCGCGCTCCCGTGGCGG
>JBFWSD010000652.1:0-4778 GCA_050248575.1 Gemmataceae bacterium | reverse complement strand
GGCGCAAAACTCGGCGAGCAGCCGGGCGGCCCGCTCCAGGTCTTCCAGGCTGATCATTTCCACCGGGCTGTGCATGTAGCGGTTGGGGATGCCGACCAGCCCGGTGGCGACCCCTTCGCGGCTGAGTTGCAAGGCGTTGGCATCGGTGCCGGTCGCCTTGGGCGCGCCGCGCACCTGAACGGCGATCTCGTGCTGCTGCGCGGTTTGCTCGAGCCGCTCGAACACGCGCGGGTTGATGTTGGCACCGCGAAACACCACCGGGCCGCTGCCCAGCTTCGTCTCACCCAGCTGCTTCTTGTCGTTCGACGGCGTGTCGGTGGCGTGCGTCACATCAACCGCAATCCCGACGGCCGGATGGATGCCGTACGCGCTCGTGGTCGCGCCGCGCAGCCCGATCTCTTCCTGCACCGTGGACACGCAGAAGATGGCCGCCTTCAACGGGCGGTCCTTCAGCAAGCGCAAGGCTTCCATCACCGTCCACACGCCCACCTTGTCGTCCATGGCGGGCGAGCAGGCCAGGCCATTGCGCAGCGGGCGATAACCCAGCGCCAGCGTGACCGGATCGCCGGGCTTGATGAGCTCCTCCGCCTCCTTGCGATCGCGCGCGCCGATATCGACCCAGATGTCGGTGAACTGCGGCGTCTTGTTGCGCTCCTCGCTGGTAAGCAGGTGCGGGGCCCGCCGCGCGATGACTGCCGTGATCGGCCCCGACTTGCTCCACACGGTGAGGTTTTGTCCAAGGAGGATCTGCACGTCCCAGCCGCCGATGGGCTGAACGTAGAGGAAGCCGGCATCGTCGATGTGCTGGACCATGAGGCCGATCTGGTCGCAGTGGCCCGCGAGCATGATGCGGGGCTGTCCTTCGGGATTGTGTACCGCGATGACATTGCCGTGGCGATCGGTGCGAACTTCGTCGGCCAGCGGCCGGGCCCAGGCGCGCACAATATCTTGCACGGGGCGTTCAAATCCCGACGGGCTGGGGGTCTGGAGAAGATCCTTCAAGAAGGTAAGCGAGGTCTCTTGCATGCTGCGTGAATCCTCCACACGGCGACCGGATGAGCAGTGCTGCCCGTTTGGCTGGCAGCCCTTGTTATCTTAGGCGAAGCGGCAGGCGCGAGAAACTCCCCTTGCCAACTGTCCTTGCCAGCAGCCGAGCGGCGCAAAAAGTGTGGCCCACTCAGCATCGGTGATTGCCGCCGCAATGCTTGGTGTCTTCTGTACAGTACGGGAAACCACGGAGTGGAATAGGAATTGCTACTTGAACCGGCGTAGAATTCTTTTGGGGTTTCTGTCATGGATATGGGATTGAGGGAGACCGCTTCGATCCGGGAGAACGGGCGATGAGCAACCTCGCCAAACGAATTCGCAGCAAGACCGATCGGCTCGACAGCGTGCTGCGTCGTATCCGCCGCATCCTGTACGAAGAGAGGCCGGTGCCCGCGAACGACATCGACGAATGGCGCGAGGCCGCCCTCAACGTCAACGAGATGTGGCAGTGGATGCTAGCGCAGCCCCGCCAGGCGGCCAGCGAGCTGGAGACCCAAGAAATCCTCACGCTGCTGGCTGAAACCGATCAGCGCAGCGCCATGAACGAGGAGATTCGCGAGCTGACCAGCCGCGCGAGCTAGCGCCGCGCCGACTCGATCAGTGCTTGCACCAATCGCTTCGCTTGCTCGTAGATCATGGAAGCTTCGCTGGCCCGCGGGCCGGCGACGTTCAGCGTCTTCACCTCGTTCGCCTCCAGCCACGTCCATAACGCTCTTACATCCGCCACGGGCAGCTTCAGCACGCGCTGCGGTTTGCTCATTCGCTCGGCCAGCTCGCGCGTGAGCAGCGCGCCGCCCGCCAGCTCGTCGGCGATCAGGATCAGCGTCGCGTCGGCGTCGCGCACGTTCCACTCGGTGCGTTGCGGATAGCCCCACCAGGGAGTTTCTTGCAGCGGGTAGCGCGCGGGAATGGGGCCATCTTCCGCGCGGCGGCCTTGCGGGCACCAGCCGCCACACGGGAAGCTCAGCTCGAGGGCCGCATCGAGCGCGGCCCGGTCGACGCCCGTTTGCCCGCCGGAAATGATCTTGCGCAGCATCAACGCACCTCAACCTTCTTGAACTAGCATACGCAATATGCGACCCTGATGCGGCCATGAACCAGCCCCTCCTGGAAGCGACGTGTGCCGGCATCGGCCCGCTCGACGAACGAGCCCGGGCAGCGACCTTGTCGCTGCTCGACGCCAAGACCAAGCCGCGCGGCAGTCTTGGCCGGCTCGAGGAACTTGCGGGCAGACTGGCAGCCATCTTCGGCCAGACGCCTCCGGCCCGGCTCGAAAAGGCGATCGTCGTGATGGCCGCCGATCACGGCATCACCGCCGAGGGCGTCAGCGCCTACCCCGCCGAAGTCACCGTGCAGATGGTGCGCAACTTCATGGCGGGCGGGGCCGCCATCAACGTGCTGGCCCGCCTGGCCAGTGCCCGCGTTGTCATCGCGGATATGGGCACTTTCCGAGATGGCGAGCACCCCGAGGTCCGCCGCCTGAGAATCGGTGCGGGCACGGCCAGCTTCGTCAACGAGCCCGCCATGTCGCGGGCACAGGCCAAGCAATCCCTGGAAGCGGGCATCGGCCTCGCCCACGAGCTCATCGACAAGGACGGCGTGAAGCTCCTTGGCATCGGCGACATGGGGATCGGCAACACGACAGCGGCCAGTGCACTCAGTGCGGTCTTCTGCCACGTGCCAGTCGAGCCGGTCACGGGCCGCGGCACCGGCATCGATCCCGCCGCGTTTCTGCACAAGCTGAAAGTGATCGGCAAGGCGTTGGCCCTGCACCGACCCGATCCGGACGATGCCCTCGACGTGCTCGCGAAGGTCGGCGGTTTCGAGATCGGCGGGCTCGCCGGCGTTCTGCTGGGCGCGGCCAGCCGGCGCGTGCCAGTCTTGCTGGATGGTTTCATCACCGGATCGGCCGCGCTCGTGGCCCACGGGCTGTGCCCGGCAGTGAGGGATTACCTGCTGGCCAGCCACGCCTCGGTGGAGCCGGGCCACCGCATCGTCCTCGAGCATCTCGGGCTAAGGGCCCTCCTCGATCTCGAACTCCGCCTGGGGGAAGGGACAGGCGCCGCGCTGGCCATGCACCTGGTGGAAGCGGCCCTGCGAATCCTGCACGAGATGGCTACGTTTGAATCAGCCCGCGTGTTGGGCTCGTTGGAGTCCCGGCTTTAGCCGGAAGGCCCTCGACAGTTCCTTCCGGCCAAGCCGGGACTCCAACCAAAGCCGGGACTGCAACGGACCGTCAGGGCCGGGACTCCAACGAAACCCGTTTCACTTTCTTGGTCCCGCCCACGCGGACGATGAGGCCGTCAGTCACCTCGATCAACGCCTTGGGATCGGTAATCCTGGTCTTGTCGTCGCCGATGGTGACGGCGCCTTGCTCGACCAGGCGGCGGGCATCGTTGCCGCTCTTGGCCAGCCCGAGCGCGACCAGCAGCTTGGGCAAGGTCATCTTGCCGTCGACCAGGTCGTTCTTCGCCACGACGCCAGCCTCGATGTCGGTGGGATCCTCCTTGTTGGAGACGCGTTTCTGCCACTCCTCCTGGGCAGCCACGCCGGCGTCCGCGCCGCCGTGGTAAAAAGCCACGATATCGCGGCCCAGCGTCTTCTTGGCCTCCATCGGGCTGGAACGGATGAGCTGTTTGATCTCTGCCTCGGGGCGGTCCGTGAGGAGCTGGAACCATTCCTCCATCAGCTCATCGGGAATCTGCATGGTCTTGGCGAACATGTCGAAGGCCGATTCGCCCACGCCGATGTAGTTGCCCAGGCTCTTGCCCATGCGGCGGACGCCGTCGAGCCCGCGCAGGATGGGCAGCGTCACGCAGATTTGCGGTTCCTGCCCGGCGTCGCGCTGCAGGTCGCGGCCAACCATGAGGCTGAAGAGCTGTTCGCTGCCGCCCAGTTCCACGTCGGCCTTGATCTCGGCGGAATCGCGGCCCTGCATCAATGGGTAGAGGCATTCGTGCAAGTAGATCGGCGTGCCCGACTTCATGCGCTTGGTGAAATCGTCGCGCTCCAGCATGCGCTGCACGGTGATCTGGCTGCACAGGGCCAGCACGTCGAGGAAGGCGAACTTGCTGAACCAGTCGCCGTTGCGGACCACCTCGGTCTTGTTGATGTCGATGACCTTGCTGACCTGGCGCAGGTAGTCGATGGCGTTGTGCTCGACCTGCTCCTGGGTAAGGCGGGCCCGGGTTTCATCGCGGCCCGACGGATCGCCGACGAGGGCCGTGTAATTGCCGATGATGAGCACGGCCTGATGGCCCAGCTCCTGGAACAGCCTGAGCTTGCGCAGCGGCACCGTGTGGCCGAGATGAACGTCGATGCCGGTCGGGTCGATGCCGTACTTGACGCGCAGGGGCTTGCCCGTCTTGAGGCTGCGTTCCAGCTTCTGCTTGAGCTCGGCCTCGGGTTCAATCCGTTCCACGCCCCGACGGATCAGGGCCAGCTGTTCGTCAACCGATTTCACGACGGCTCCTGTGCTCTGGAAGAAACTTCGTAATCTGCGCAAGATGGCCCACATTCGTTTCATGCATGGAAGAAGGATAGCAATACGGCAAGGTTCGCGGTAGCCCAGCGGGAAGCTGGGCAAAACACCTGCGCTTGCGGATTTCCGCCCGCCGGCAATCTTCTGGCCCCCTTGCTCCGTCTTCTAGTTGGCAGGCACGCTACCGAATCCAACCAGGTCTTCCTGTTCAGGAGCCAATCATGAATCGTCGCGAATTCTGGATCCAGGC
>JBFWSD010000651.1:0-4785 GCA_050248575.1 Gemmataceae bacterium | reverse complement strand
CGTACTACGACAACCCGAAGCGGCCCAAGACCCACTTCTGGTTTGGCCCCATGACGATGATCGACTTCCTGGGCTGCAACAACCAGAGCCGCTTCCTCTGGCCCGGCACCAGCCACGAAGCGCCTCTCTATACCCAAAAACTCGGCGTGCGTGCTTCGCTCCAGGACATGGAAAAGAACCACCCCAACGACTCCGTCACGATGATGATGTTCAGCATTCCCAAATACTCGGCGGGCGATAACAACGGGCAGTTCAACCGTACCCGCGGACCGCTGGGCCGCAAGTATCGCCGCCTCATCGATGCCCTCTTCTTCCCGCCCGACACCATCGCGGATGACAACGGCGGCGCCACGGCTACCGATATTTCCTGCTACGACCAGGCCGCCAACGCCGAGGTGCCGCGTTCCAAGGGTAATACCACTCCCACCATGGGCTTCATGCTCGCCTTTAACCAGTTCAGCATTAATTCAACCTGCAAGAACTGGGCTCCCTCGCCCGCTCCCACTGGTGAGGCGGGCGGGCTTGGACGCAAAGGCGCTCAGAAGATGGTCATCTTCCTCACCGACGGGGTGGCCAACACCGTCGCCGAAGGCCCGTCCAAGTTCATCTCCAGCGGTACGCCGCAGAACTCCTACTACCAGGTCCGTATTCCGGGCGAGTACCCCAGCAGCTCGGGTTCCGTCAACTCCCAGCTTTATGCGGTTGTCGACAAGATGTGCGCCAATGAGAGCTCGGGTGGCTTCTCCACCACGCGCAAGCCGGTGAAGATCCACTCGCTGGCCTTCGGCACCCTGTTTGAGCCGACGACGACCTCGTCTGACAAGACTACCGCACTGGGCATTTTGCAGAACGTTGCCTGGCGCGGCGGCACTCTAGCCTCGGCTTCCACGCCGCTGCCCGACGAGAATCGCATCATTGGCAACTCGTCTGCCCGTGTTCTCAAGCTCCAGGCCGCCTTCAAGCGCATCATGCAAGACGGCCAGCAAGTATCGCTGCTCGAATGATTGAAGGCTCGGCAGGCCCCTGGCGGCCTACCGAAAATCCGATATCCCAACAAGGGGTCCGACCGCAGGTCTGACCCCTTTTTGTTGAATCCGACGAGAACTGCCATGTCGTCCGAGAGTTACGTGGTCGATTTCACCAAGATCGTCAAGGACTATCCGGCGAGCTTTCTGGGCAAGAAGAAAGTGCGTGCCCTCGACGATGTCACGCTGCGGGTGCGCTCCGGAGAAGTGCTGGGGCTGGTGGGGCCGAATCGTGCAGGCAAGACGACGCTCGTGAAGATCTTGCTGTGCTTGTGCCGCCCCACCTCGGGCAGCTTCGAACGCTTTGGGCAGCCGGGCAGCGATCGCTCTACGCTTTCGCGCCTGGGCTACGTTCACGAGAACCCGGCGTTTCCAAGATACTGGTCGGCACGCGGACTGCTCGAGTTCGCCGGTGCCCTCGGGCTCATGGCCGAGGATGTGGTCAAGGAACGCATCCCCAAACTGCTGGAACGTGTGCGCCTGGCAGATCGGGCCGATGAGCCCATCGCCCGCTTCAGCAAGGGCATGAGCCAGCGGCTCGGATTGGCCCAGGCCTTACTCAACGATCCCGAACTTCTGGTGCTCGACGAGCCGGCGGAAGGGCTCGATTTGCCCGGCCGCGAGATGGTCGCCCAGCTGCTCCAGGAACGGAAGGAACGCGGCTATACCACGCTGCTCATCTCGCATCACGTTCAAGACATGACGAGGCTGTGCGATCGGCTTGCGGTCCTGAACAAGGGCAAATTGCTTTTTAACGGTCCGCCAGGACAGTTGCCCGGCGTCGGGCCCGACCTGGAAAACCTCGACCAGTCTCTCAAGGAACTGTATCAAGACAAGACATGAACGCTTCTCACTACCTCTACGCCCAGCGCTGGATGGTGCGCGACACGTTCCGGCAGGCCATCTATACGGGCCTGTTTGGAGTGATGCTCGGCATCAGCGCGGTGTTCATTGCCGTGTGTCTGACCATCGGCGTTTCGGGGGACCAGCCGATCCAGCACGAGGACGACAAGGAGTTCTTGCCGCGCGGCACCACGGATCCGGGCCGGCTGCGCGTGCTTTCCGGCGAGCTGACGCTGATGTTCGGGGCCTACAAGTTGCCGCTGGCCCGCGACCGCCGCGACGCCGTCTACACCATCCAGCTCTTGCTGGCGGGCGGCGTGGCCGACTCGGCGGGCATCTTGCTGGCCCTCTTGTGGTCGGCCGGTTTCGTGCCGGCCTTCCTCGAACCCTCGGCTGCTTCCGTCTTGTTGACCAAGCCGATCCCACGCACGGCCCTTTTGATTGCCAAGTATCTGTCGGTGCTCGTGTTCGTGTTCTTCCAGGCAACCATCTTCATCGGCGGGACGTGGCTGGCCCTCGGGCTGAAAACGGGCATCTGGGACATGGCCTACCTGTGGGCCATCCCGCTATTGCTCGCTCATTTTGCGGTCTTCTATAGCTTCTCGGTCCTGCTGGCCGTACATACGCGGAGCACGGTGGCCAGTGCGATCGGCTCGGTGGCGTTCTGGCTGATGTGCTGGGGGATGAATTTCGGGAGGCACATGCTGGTGTCGCTGCCCGAGGGGCAGACGCATGCCTCCGCCGGGCTGCGCTGGCTCGCCGACGTCGGCTACTGGATCCTGCCCAAGCCAGCCGACCTGGGCATGCTGCTCTTCAATGCCCTCGAGGCCCACCGCTATTTTGTGCAGCCACTCGACTTCGACGCGCTCATCAAGGGCGGCTTCCTCATGCCCGATGCGTCGATCTGGAGCTCGCTGGCCACCACGCTGGTGATCTTGCTGGTCGCCGTCCACGGGCTGGCCAACACCGACTACTGATCAAGAAGTGACCACATCGATGGGCTCGTCCGCGAGCTGTTCATCGAACTCGACGCCGAGAATGAACGTGCCGTTGTACTGTTCAACGCTTCGCACCACGTGCGCCTCGAGCCTGAAGCAGCGCGAACCGCAACGAAGTACGACGAAGACGGCTTCGCCAAGCTGGAAGTGAACGCCGACATGCAGCGCCAGACCGCCCCGCGACAGGTTGAGGATGCGTCCCAGCAGCGTGGGAGCCTCGACGACGCGGCAAACGTCGGCCGCCCGCAACAAGTAGCAGTGACAGGCTAATCCTTCCAGCTGCGTGCACTTGCGTTGTTCGACCCGGCAGGGATAGCGAATAAAACGCCGCTTTTCGAGAGCATTTCCATGAGGAGACATTGGCGAGTCCATCTACAGGCGACCTTGCGAGATTGGGGGTAACCCCTAATCCTCTATCGCAAAAAGGGAGTCGGGCGGACGAAGATTCTCCAAATTCTTAAAGCATTTGTTCATAATTGGTTGCGTCTGAAAACGACAGCCGGGCCATTGCGGCAGACGCCAGAGTAGAAGCTGGCCTTCTTCTGCCCGGCGCGCCGTCAAGGTCGCTGCGGCGTCTCTTGTTGCAGATTCTTGTTCTGTCGCACTCCTCGGCGGGCAATAAGTGTGTTCGCCCAGCAACTGCCCAGTTTCGAGATCGAGAAAATGACTGCCACCAAAGAGCAACACATCTTCCGCGTTCGCGCCGCCCTGGCCGGTTCGCAGGCCAGCGACCGCGAGCTGATGGAACGCTATGTCTCGGCGCGCGACGAGCAAGCGTTCGCTGACCTGGTGGCCCGGCACGGTGACATGGTGCTGCGTGTTTGCCGCCGTGTCCTCATGCGTGAATACGATGCTCATGATGCGTTCCAGGCCACCTTCGTGGTGCTGGCGCGCAAGGCTCACTCGGAGAGCTGGCGGGCCACACTGGCGGGCTGGCTGCACGGCGTCGCCTATCGCGTGGCACACAAGGCGCGGGTGGAACGCGCCCGGCGGCAACGACGCGAACAGCGGGCCGCAACCGCGCGGCCGCTGGTCACTCCCCCTGCCGAGTTGAGCGAGCTCGAGCAGGTCATCGATGAGGAAGTCGAACGCTTGCCTGAGAAGTATCGCTTGCCCCTCGTGCTCTGTTGCTTGCAGGATCAAACGCTTGACGAGGCTGCCCAGCAACTTGGCTGGAGCATCACCACGGTCAAGGGCCGCCTGCAGCGCGGCCGCGAACAACTCCGCGCTCGGCTGCAGCGCCGCGGCATCACGCTGTCGCTCGCTTGCCTTACACTCTCTTCGAGCCATATACGGGCAAGCAGTCTGCTCGCCCTCGAAACCTCAACCCTCATGGCGGTCACCACCGGCAACGTGCCGGCAAGGGTGGCTGCCCTCAGCCAAGGAGTACTGCATACCATGCTGTGGAAAAACTGGTTCGCTTCATTGTTGCTGGTCGGCATCGTGATCCTGGCCGGGCTGGCCGGCGTCACTTTTGCTGTTCAGGATTCGCGGCCCACGAAACAGATTGTTGCCGCCCGGGCCGCCGCCGTGCCAGCGCCGGCGAAGAAATCGTGGCGGTCGTTCGTCGATGCCAAGGAACTCGCCCGCGCCGACGAGGTCTTCGTGGGCAAGGTCAAGGCAGCTCATCTGTTCGACTTTCCCGCGCCGGGCGTTTTCGCGCCGGCCGCCCAGGTCGACTACGAGGTGACCGAGATCTTCAAAGGGCAGCCCAACCCCAACACCGCGGTCATGTTTCCCATTGGCTGGAAGCAGCACATGGATGAGGAGCGTTACATGGCTCCCGGGCGGCTGGCCCTTCATCCGGATCGCTTTCCCGTGGGCGAGCTGCACCTCGTTTACGTCAAAGGGGACACGATCAGTGCCATCACGTATCTGAACCAGGAAGTGGCGGCGCGTTGATCAAAGCAAGGGGGTGC
>JBFWSD010000650.1:0-4793 GCA_050248575.1 Gemmataceae bacterium | reverse complement strand
TCCATGTCGTTGAGATGGCGCAGCGCGCTTTGCACGTAGCGCGGGTCGGCGGCCGCTTCCTCGGCCGATTTCTCGATGAGGTACTTCCAGGTGCGGTAGTCATCGCCGGAATGGAGGAGGACGCATTCGGCTTCCAGCCCGTCGCGGCCCGCGCGGCCCGTCTCTTGCTGGTAGTGCTCGACAGACTTGGGCATGCCGGTGTGCAGCACGAAGCGGATGTTCGAGCGATCGATGCCCATGCCGAAGGCCACGGTGGCCACCACCAGGTCGCACTGCTCGTCGGCGAAGGCGTTCTGGGTGGCGTGGCGTTGCTCGGGATCGAGGCCCGCATGGTAGGGCATGGCCTGAAACTTGTGGTCGCGCAGCCAGTCAGTGACCGTGTCGACATCCTTGCGGCGGAGGCAGTAAATGATGCCCGCCTCCCCCTTGTGGCGTTCGAGCACCTCGCGCACCTGGGCCAGCTCATTCTGCCTGGGCAAGACGCGATAGGTCAGGTTGGGCCGATCGAAGTTGCCCACCAGCACCTCGGGCTGGTCGAGCTGGAGCTGCTGGCTGATGTCGCGCCGCACCTGTTCGGTAGCGGTCGCCGTGTAGCCGTGTACGGTCACCCCCGGGAACAGCTCTTTCAGGCGCTTGAGCTGGCGATACTCCGGGCGAAAATCGTGGCCCCAGTGGCTGATGCAATGAGCTTCGTCGATGGCGAAGGTGCGTACGCGGACCAGGCTGAGCAGCCGCTGGAAGTTCGAGGTCATCAGCCTTTCGGGGGAGGCGAAGAGCAGCCGGACTTCGCCGGCGGCGATGGCCCGCTCGCACTCGGCGCGCTCGGCGGGCGACTGGGCGCTATCGATCTGCACGGCGTTGACGCCGCAGGCGCGCAGCCCGTCGACCTGATCCTTCATGAGCGAGATGAGGGGAGAGATGACGACCGTGGTGTCGCCGCGGAGGACGGCGGGGGCCTGATAGCAGAGAGACTTGCCGCCGCCGGTGGGCAGGACGACGAGGGAGTCGCGGCCATCGAGGACGGCGGTCATCGCCTGTTGCTGGAGCGGGCGAAAAGAATCGTAGCCCCAGTGCCGGCGGATGACGGCCCGGAGTTCGTCGAGCGACCAGGCAGAGCTCATGAGATCACGATTCGCCGCGTGGGGCCGCCTCGGCGAGCGGCCCGACGAGGTTCAAGATGGTGCCCAGCTGGGCCAGACGCATGCCGAAGCGATCGAGAAACTCTTGCAGAGCAATCTCGTTGTCGGGGGCGCCGTTGTCGCGCAGCTGGTCGGTCAGGTCATCGAGCAGGCTGCCGTAGGACTTTTCGAGGTGGGGCAGGATATCGCGGCAAGCTTCGGCGAGATCGGGGAAATCCTCGCGCCAGCGGCCCAGGAAGGCCCGCCAGCGCGAGACGTTGTCGTGCGCGGCAGCCTGTGCCTGCATCATCTGCAGTTGCTGCTTCTGGATCTCCAGGATCTGCCGCAGAAGCTCGGTGTTTTCGGAAGTTGCAACGGGAGCCGTGGTTTCGACCTGCGGCATGGCGGCGGAAGTTCCCACCTGGAATTGCATGGTGGCCTCGTTCGATGACTCGAATCAACCTGCGATGATAGTGTTATTCTATAACACGATCCTGCCCGGAGGGAAAGAGTGTATGTGGAATCGCCCGCGGGCCGCCATCACCCCGGTGCCACGGCCCCTAGGGTTTCTTTACCTTGAGCGTCGACTTCTCCGATTCCAGCCAGACATCGCCGACCTTGACCTTGAACCAGAACTGGGCACTATCCGGGCCGCCCCTGAGCGAGTGAATCGGACTCTTTGGCGGCAGCGGGCAGGCTTGCCAGCTCCAGCGGGCCCCCTGCGGGTTCATCAATACATCGGTCAGCTCGCTCTTGAAGACGACGCGCGACTGCCCGGCGGGCAAATCCACGAGCGGGGCCTTCTTGGCCTCGCGCTGCTTGACGGGCCGCACCAGCCGCATCGGCCAGCGGAAGTTGCCGATCCCGTACAGCACCACGTCACTGTCGAAGCCGAGCGAATAGTCGCTGGGTACACGTATCTGCTTGTCCGTCCCGTTGTGTACGATGCATTCCACCGTGCCCCTGGGCTGATCGGGATCGAACTCGGCGACCGAGAACTTCAACTCGATGCGCACTTCCTTCTTGTCTTGAGCGATGGACGTCGGCGCGATCAGCAGCGTGGCCAGCACGGCCCAGTGAGCCTGTTTCATGGTGTTCTCCCGGTAGGATGGAGGCGAGTCTCCGCGCGCATGCTACCAGCAAGCGAGGATGGCTGGCGCAACACCTTGGTAACAGGGAGTCACGCGCCGCGCACGGCCGCGAGCAGAGCGTCGACGTCGTCGTTGTTGTTGAAGAAGTGGACCGAGACGCGCAGCCCGCCCACGCCGGCGGTGTAACGCTGCGAGATGAGGATGCGCTGGTCGAGAGCCTGCTGCAAGAAGGCCGTGTCGCGGGCCGGGCCGTGGCCCAGCGTGAAGGACAGGATGCCGGAACGCTCGGCCCGTTCGAGCGGGCTGACGATGGTGGCGCCTGCCTGCTTCAGGCCGTCGATGAGCCGATCCCCGAGAGCAAGGACGTGCTGCTCGATGGCGGTCATGCCGATCGCGTTGATCAACTCGAGCGAAGCGCCGAGAGCCACGTTGCCCGGATAGTTGGCCGTGCCGCCCATCTCGAAGCGACGCGCATTGTCGACGAAGTCGTAGTCCGTGACCGCGGGGATCTCGGGCGTGGCGAAGTATTCGGCCCAGCCGACCTTGGGCTCGGCGATGTTGAGATAGCCCCAGGCGGGGGGCACGCAGCGCTCGCGCAGGCGCGGATGGACGTAGAGGAAGCCGCGGCCCGTGGGGGCGTTCAGCCACTTGTGGCCGCCGGTCACCAGGAAATCGACCGGCGTCTGGCGGACGTCGAGCCCGATGGCGCCGAGCTGCTGAATCGCATCGACCACCAGAATGATGCCCTTGTCGCGGCAAAGCTGGCTGAAGGCGGCCAGGTCGGCGCGAAAGCCCGTGCTCCACTGCACGCTGCTCAGCAAGATCATGCGTGTGTGGGCATCACAGGCACGGGCAAAGTCGTCGACGACCAGGCGGCCCGCACGATGGGGCACCGTGTCGATGCGGAAGCCGAGGTTCTTTCGTTTCGGGATCCAGGGGACAGCCAGCCCCATGAACTCGGTGGCGCCGATGAGGATGCGGTCGCCCGCCGCGAGCGGCACGGCGGCGGCCACGGCCTGCAAGCCTTGCGTGGTGCTCTCGACGAGGGCAATGTCGTCCCCGTCCGCGCCGATCAGGCGGGCAGCTTCTTTTCGGGGTTGCTCCGCGCTGCGATCGAGGGCAATGTGATGCGCCGAGGCGTCGCGCGCCGGGCAGGCCAGCATGTCACGCTTGAGCTGGTCGAGCGCGGCCGCCGCCGGCTCGGGCAGCAAGCTCACGCAGGCCGCGTCGAGAAACACTTGCCCTTGCGTTCCTGGAAACAGCCCGCGGGCTTCGTGGACGTTCATCGTCTTCACCTTTCTGCAGTCCGCGGTGGCGGTTCACGAACTCGACATCCACAAGATTATGAAGAGAAATCGCAAACTGCTACTCCTGCGCCGCTAGCGGTCGGAACCGCGCGATTAACCCAATGTTCACTTGACCCTGGCAGCCTTTGTCGGCGATAGTCCTCCCTGACGGGGACCCGTGCCGTCGATGGTCAGGGACGATTCACTTACTCGCTCACGAGGCGCACGGACATGACTCACCCCACCACGGCCAGCGCTCCGGTACTCGCGATTCCTGAAGGCGCTGAAGCGCCGGGCATCCTCATCGTCGACGACGAGCCGGCGGTGTTGGAGATGCTCGAACGCGGGCTGAGACGGCATGGCTTCCGGGTCCACCGCGCCACCGCCCACGATGCCATCGAGGTGTTTTCCCGTCAGCGCGACGGCATTGCCATGGCCGTGATCGACGTGAAGATGGACGGGAAGGGGGGGCCGGAAGTGGCGACAGCCCTCCGCGAGCTCGACCCGCAACTTCGCTTCTGTTTCATGTCCGCGGATTTTGGCGGGCACACGGCGGGGCAGCTCTACGACCTGGGCGCGGAACGGATACTCGAGAAGCCGTTTGGCCCGGCCGAGATGGCCCGCACGCTCAACGAACTGTTGCAGCGTTGATGCAGATTACTTGCCCACGCGCATGATCTTTTGCAGGGTGGTCGGGATGATGGAGCGGGCCGCCGTGCTCTGGGCCGCCGGGAAGATGCCCTCCGTCGCCGACTGCAAATCGTCGATCGAGTAGAAGGCCTTGGGATTGAACTGCTTCACCAGGGCGATGACGCTGTCGATATCCTTGCGCTTGATGATGGTGAAGATGATCTTGACCGGGCCGGTGGAGCCCGCGGCCTCGACGACGGTGACGCCGTAATCGGCCTGCCGCAGTCGGTCGATCAGGTCCGCGGCGTCGCGGCGGGTGATGATCCGCACCAGCACGCTGCCGATCGCCAGCTTCTTCTCGATGAGGATGCCGAAGAAGTTGCCGATGGTGAAGCCGGCGGCAAAGGCGATGAAGCAGCCCGGATCGTTCAGGTTCTGCATCACCTGGGTGATGGCAAACAGCCAGATGGTGATCTCGAAGAAGCCGAGCAAGGGAGCCAGCAGCTTCATGCCGCGCGAGATGAAGATGATGCGTATCGTGCCGAGCGTCACCACGAACAGTTCGCCCAGGAAGATCAGCACGAACAGCAAGGCAGGCGACGAATCCAGGTTGGGGAAGGACACGACTACACCCCTTCGCGCGAAACTGACGACCGCTGAGTAGAGCA
>JBFWSD010000649.1:0-4806 GCA_050248575.1 Gemmataceae bacterium | reverse complement strand
TGAAGCGTGAGAGTTCAACATACTTGTGGGGGGGATTTCTGGTGATTACTTTATCAAAATCGGAAATCATGGTGGCCGTAACATCCGCGTCGGGAGTCGGTATCGCGGTGACTTCGGTTGTCTGAGAAAGCTCCGTTCTTCGGCGTGCTCCTTGGCCGCTAACGGCTAAGCCAAGTGACATAGCGTTGGCCAGATATGCCTGGTCGCTTCGTGACAGCGAGCCCTGTAGCGTTTCCGTGAATTTGTTTAGTTCCCTGAGCATTTCCAGTTCGTATTCTTGCCTGTGCATGGTGAGACGTGCTTGGCCCCATATGTCCGCCTGCTTGGATACTATGCTACCATAGCAGTCGATGTGTTTTTCGAGGCAATCAATGTCCCTCGCCAGATTCATGGTCGTGGGTATAGCGCATGTTTTTGCGCATATGAGTGGACAGTATCCAGCACAACCGCAAGCATCTTCGGTATAGCAAGTGGTCGATAAAGGGTAAAAGGTGCAAGAGCTCACCAAGAGCGAGGCTCCCATGGTTACAGCGAGTGGGCAGAGTCGGAGATTTGTCCGCATCGACTGATCCTCTCGAGTGGAATGTGAAAAATGGGCAGCACCGGCTAGGCGGGCAAAGTTGAGGATCTGGGCGATTATTCGGCACGGTGTGCTCGGACTAGTTGAGTTATCGGCAAAGTTTAACAATAAAATGGAACACCGATGTAAAAGCCTTAAAGGAGTTGATGGAGTTTTGAACATCGCGATTCGCTCGTTCCACGGGGTATGATCGAATTGTTTGGAATCGGGCGATTCGTAGACACCGTTGCTCCCGAATGACTCAGAAAAGACATTCCTGCCGATTCCCGTCGATTCGTGTCCCCACGGACAGACAAACCTGACACGTACTTTTTCCCGTACCGGCGCAGCATTATGGGAAATTGGCCCGCTGCGCACCGACGGGAGGTGTCGAACGATCTGTCAACCAATGTCGCTCAGTGTCACAACCAGATGCGAAAGTCGTGTGGCCCGCGTGACTTGGAGATAATAAAGGAGACGCAGCAGACGCAGCTCTATTTGGGCAGCTCAAAAAGATCTGCGTCCTCTGTGTCCCCTTTTTTCGCCCTCGGACAGACAAGCCTGACACGTATTTCTCGCCGGCCCGGCGCATCATTATGGGAAATTGGCCCGCTGCGCAGGGACGGCTAACAGCAGAAAGAAATAGGCCTTCATTGCGCAAGCGGGGATGCTTCGGCGGGCGTCCGATAACCCAAGGCACCTGCAAGATATCGTCATTGAGGCGAAAACATGCTGGAGGTGAGTGCCGTTGCGGGGCGTTAGATCCGTGTCGGCAACAGAAGTCATATGGGAGTCAGCAGTTACGGCATGAGCGGCCGAGGCACGGCCTGAGAACTTGCACACTCGCGGTTCGGCGAGTTTCGCCTTAAATCGTCAAGCTGCAATGACCTGAGGCGATTGGCACAACAGGCTTCCTGTGCAAGCGAAGTGTGCAAGCCGTCCGTTCGCGGACAGACAAACCTGACACGTACTTTTTCCCGGCCCGGCGCATCATTATGGGAAATTAGCCCGCTGCGCATCGCGACGGGAGGTGTCGAATGGACTGTCAGCCAGTGTCGCTCGGTGTCACAACCAGATGCGAAAGTCGTTTAGCCAGCGTGACTTGAGGCGTTTGTTTGCGCACTTTTAGCTTTTCGGAGAAGGTGTTTTGACGCAAAGCAAAATTCTGCAACGGCTAAGAGCGATCAGAAATAGGCCTCCATTGCGCAAGCGACCCTCATCGAGCTTCCTTGCTGTGCTGTCCTGGTTCAGCGAGGTTTTGGTGGAACAACGTGTCGCGGAAATTGATGCGGAACCGGATTCGAGGACGCGGTTGGCCATGCAAAGCGCACACGTGAGCGCGAACGATGCTTGGGAGTCAACCTCGCGACTGTGACGGAAGCGGCCCGCTTCGTCGAGGACTTTGGTGCCAGCGTCAAAAAAACGACGTCGCCAAAGGCACTTCGGCGTGGCAGTGCCCTTCGGCGAATAACCGTCTTGATTTGTCTTTATGCAGGCCCTTGCTGGCGATAGAATCGAGGGAAAGTTTGGACCTTCCCGATTGGGCCATCCCTCCTCATTCCTGCCCTCCTTCGTCGTGGAGAGATCCGATGTCCCCACACCTTCCTCAACAAACACGGCGGAGTTTTCTGCAGATCGGCACGCTGGGCATCGCCGGGCTGACCTTGCCCAGGCTGTTGCAGGCCGAGGCGGCTGCGGGGACTCGTTCCGCACACAAGTCGGTGATCTTGATTTACCTGGTTGGCGGCCCGCCACACCAGGACATGTTCGATCTCAAGCCGGCCGCCCCGCAGGAGATCGCCGGCCCGTGGAAGCCAATCGCCACCAACGTCACCGGCATCCAGATCGGCGAGTCTTTTCCGCGGCTGGCGCGGATCATGGACAAGCTCGTGATCGTGCGCTCGCTGGTCGGCAACCAGAACGGCCACGACGCCATCCAGGTTTACAACGGCCATCACCCGGGCCGGCCCACTCCTCCGGGCGGCTGGCCGCAATTCGGTTCCGCGGTCGCCAAGATCCAGGGACCGGTCGATCCGGCCACGCCCCCGTTCATCAGCCTCTGCTATACCTGCACGCATGGCCCTTATAACGAGCCGGGCCCCGGCTTCCTGGGCAGTTCCTATAGCCCGTTCCGGCCGATGAGGCCATCGCGCGACGACATGGTCCTTCACGGCATCTCGCTCGAACGACTCGCTGATCGCAGGTCCTTGCTGCGCGGCTTCGACACGCTGCGGCGCGATCTCGATGCCAGCGGCACCATGAAAGGGCTCGACACCTTCACCGAGCAAGCCCTCGGCCTGCTCACCTCTTCACGGCTGGCAGAGGCGCTCGACCTGTCCCGCGAACCGCACCCGGTGGTCGAACGCTATGGCACCGGCAATCCCAAGATCTTCATGGACGGCAACGGGGCTCCGCGCGTTCCGCAGAGCCTGCTCATGGCCCGCCGTTTGATCGAGGCGGGAGCCCGCGTCGTCACTCTCAACTACAGCAAGTGGGACTGGCACGGCGGCACCAATGCCGAGGGCAGGGCCAACAACTCCATCTTCAAGCGGGAAGAAGAAGATTTCCCCGTCTTCGATCAGTGCGTCAGCGCCCTGGTCGAGGACCTGCACCAGCGCGGCCTCGACAAGGATTGCACGGTGATCATCCTCGGCGAGTTCGGCCGCACACCGAAGATCAGTGCCAAGGTGGGCCGCGATCACTGGCCCCAGGTCAACTGTGCCCTGCTCGCCGGCGGCGGCATGAAGACCGGCCAGGTGATCGGTGCCACCGATCGCATTGCCGGCGAAGCGGTTTCCCGCCCGGTGACGCACGCCGATTTGCACGCCACCCTTTACCACAATCTCGGCATCGACGTGGATCAGGCCACGATCCCGGACCTCAGCGGGCGGCCCCAGTATCTGGTGGAAGACCAGGCCCACCCCTTGCGCGAGCTCGTCTGAGCCGGCGGCGCCTTACGTGATGTGAAGCGGCCAAATGTTGATGCCACCGGACTGCCCGTAGTAATCCCCTCCCTGGACCCCCTACGCCGCGTCTGGCGAGGGCCTGTCAACTGAGTTGCATTGCACCCGGCGAAACGACATCCGTATTTACCTCTTGGACTTCGGCGATTGCGAAGAAGGGCACGAGTTCCGCCGACGCCAGTTCTTTTCAAAAAGATGTAAGGCTTTTGGTCGCGACAGGGAAGAATAGAGGTTGAGGTGAGCATGCAGGCCTCAGAGGCGACGAGGGATACATGGCCGCAAGACTGCTGGAAATGGTTGTCCGAAAAGCACTTGAGGAAGTGGTGCGTGGCCAGGATACCGACTCGGAGCTCCTGGCACGTTTTGCTCGACACAGCAACCAGGCAGCCTTCGAGGAACTGGTCCGGCGGCATGGCCCGATGGTGTTGCGCGTCTGTCAGCGTGGACTGCAGCATGTGCAGGATGCCGAGGATGCCTTTCAGGCGACATTCCTTGTGCTGGCCCGCAAGGCAGCCACGCTGACGCGGCCCGGCTCGCTCGGCGGCTGGCTGCATGGTGTGGCCACGCGTACGGTGATGAAGGTTCAGCGGAGTCGGCTGCGCCGCCGGGAGTTGATTGTGGATGACCTGTCGCCCCCGGCCGGTGATTCAGCGGAAAGCGCTACTCGTGAACTGAATGAGGTGGTAGATCAGGAAATCGAGCGGCTGCCCGGGAACCTGAAGAGTGCGGTCGTCCTTTGCTATCTCGAGGGCAAGACCAATCGCGAAGCGGCCACGATTCTGGGTTGCTCGGTGAACTGGGTTGAGAAGAAGTTGACGCGTGCCCGCGAACTGATGCGCATGAGGCTCTTGCGCCGCGGCGTGGGCGTTGGCTCTGCCGGGCTGGCAGCGCTATTGTCGGCGTCTTCGTCACAGGCCAGGGTATCGCCGGTGTGGTTGCAGGCTGCTGGCCGCCGCGTATTGGAAGGGCAGGCCTCGGCGCTTGCCGTCCAGCTCGCTCAGTCCGTCGGTCGCTACCTGCTGCTGCGTCGCTGGGGATTCCTTGCTTCGCTGGCGCTGGCTTTGCTAGTCGGCCTCAACGTGATGACGGGTTCCACGTCACTTATGGGGCCGGTACCACTATCACAGAATCCGCTTCGCCTTGGCGGGCACAACCTGCCGGACTACCTGGTCCGTTTTGCCCCGGACGGTACGCAGTTCGTCTCGGTGGCCGCAGAGCTGGATGGCGGCATGATCCAAGCCCAGATCAACAAGATCTGGACGCTGTCCGCTCCTGATCAGCCAA
>JBFWSD010000648.1:0-4807 GCA_050248575.1 Gemmataceae bacterium | reverse complement strand
GATTTCAGTCGCGATGCCTGGCAAGGACCGCCCGCCGGCGCCTACAGCTTCTGGATGGGCAAGGTGCCTGCCGCCAACGAGAAGCGCCGCCTGCGCATCGACGACGAGCTGCTGGTCGAATGCTTCAACCGGCTGGAAGGCGAGACCGACGCGAACAAGATCAACTTCCGCTATGTCGTGGCCCTGTTGCTGCTGCGGCGGAAACGGTTCAAGTTCGAGGAATCGCGGCGCGAGGGCGATCAAGAAGTGCTGTGCCTCTTGTGCACCAAGACGCGCAGCAAGGTCGAGGTGATCAACCCGCGTCTGACCGAAGAGGAGATGGCCGCGGTCCAGGAGGAAGTCTTCAAGGTCCTGGGCTGGGAATAGCCGCGAACAGAGAGAGGTATGTCATGAGCACGGGAGAAAATCGCGCACCGGAAGGGCTGCTGTCGCGCCGCGCCTTCGTGGCCTCGTCTTTGGGCGTCGTCGCAGCCACCGGGTGCAACAACTGGCCCACGCTCAGGCAATCCAATCCGTTCAGCGGCCAGGCCCAGGTGCCGCAGGCCGTGCCCACCGGCGCCGAGCTGGCCTCTTATCTCAACCAGAATTCGAAGCGCATCCAGAGTCTCGAGGTTCGCGAGCTGAACATGGACGCCAGCCAGCGACTGCAGACCATCGGCCTGCAAGGGCAGATGATCTGCCAGAAGCCGCGCAACTTCCGCCTCAGTGCTCGCATGGGCGGCAACACCATGGTCGACCTCGGCTCGAACAACGAAGAATTCTGGTACTGGATCGCCAAGAGCGAACCGCCGTATCTGTTCCATTGCTCGTACAACGATCTGCCCCGCGTGCCGCCGGAACGCATGCCGTTCCCGTTCCAGCCCGAATGGGTCATGGAGACGCTGGGGCTGGCCGAACTCGACCCGAGCAAGAACTACCAGGTGATCACCAAGCCCCAGTCGTTCGAATTGATCGAACAGACGCGTTCGGCGCAAGGGCAGCCCGTTCGCAAGGTGACCGTGTTCAGCCGGGCGCCGAGCAGCGTGCAGGTGACTTCGCACAGCTTGCAAGATGCCCAGGGCAAGGAGATGTGCGCGGCCTACGTCACCGACGTGCAGGTCGATGCTGCCAGCGGCGCGGTGATCCCGCGCATGGTCCAGCTGGTCTGGCCCGCCGAGAAGATCAAGCTGAAGCTGCGTCTCAACGAGATCGTGGTCAACCAGGCCCTGGCGCCCGAGCGAACCGCCCGGCTGTTCAGCAAGCCGGTCCTGAAGGACGTGCGCGACTACGACCTGGCTCAGGGCACAGCACGCCCGACCGGCAATATCCGCCAGATGGGCGGCCCCACCCGCACTTATCGCTGAGCCGGAACTGAACCAAACGGATGCTGTAGCGGAAAACGGGGGGCGAAAGCCCCCCTGACCTTGCGCGTTCAGGCATTGCCACTCATCCGCTGCGTGCGAGCTTGCAAGTCTACTTCAGAACCACCTGGCGCACGACCGGATCGAGTTGCCACTGGTAGTGGCTGGCGCGGCCGACATAGCTGAGCAAGTCGGCCCAGCGGAGGACGGTGTCGACGCGGTCGCGTGTGCCGCCGCTGAGCTTGGCGGCAATGTCATCGGCACTGACGGGCTGCGTCATCTGGGCCATCGTCTTCAAGATGGTCTGCGCCTGGGCTACCAGCCCGAGCGCCTCTTCCCATTCCTGCCGGCTGGTGAGTTCGGTTTCGATGTCGCCCAGGCATTCTTGCCACGGGGACTTGTCGTCGCGCAGGCGTTCGCCGACCTGAAGGATGAGCTCGCCCCAGTTGCCCGTGACGCGTGTGAAGCGTTCGCGGATGAAGGGGTCGCATTCGATCAGCCTGGTCTCTTCGAGCCAGACGCGCAGCGCGTCGTTGCTCCAGGGCCGCAGGAAGAACTGGGACAGCCCGTCGTTGCGGAGGGCTGCCCGCACGTCGTCTTCCATGCGCACCCAGGCCCAGGTAGTCTCCGGGTTGGCAATGAACAACACACGGGTCAGTTTCTTGGGCGACGACTTCTTCTTGACGATTTCCAGCGAACGAAGGATCCAGTCCTCGCTCCACGGGCACAGGGCCGGCACCACGACAAACAACATGCCGTCGGGCCGGTCTTGCACCAGTGCGTCGAGCTCGCGCAGGAAGCCGCTCCGATCCGTGGCCACGTCGACCGTGATCAGCCGCACATCTTGCAACTCGAGGAAAGGCTCGAGATCGTCCAGCCCGGCCAGTCGCGAGCCGAACAGTACCGACACGCCGCTGGCCTGCTCAAAAAGTTCTTGTTCCTGGGCCACGGTGAGCGGGCTGCGCCGGAACGGATCTTCCGGCATGCTGCGGCGAAGCGAATCGGCCTCGCTCTCGCCCTCCTCCCCCGCGGGCGCTGGCACGACGGCCTCCGTCGTGCTGTACGGGTCGGGTATGGAGAAATCCATCTCGGTATGATCGTCCGCCATGGTAGGGGGCCGCGACGGTGAACGCTGCATTTCCTGCGCCCGCGGATGACGCGGCACGATCGGCTCGGGCGCCGGCGCCGCCTCGACCTTCGAGTTGTTGTTGCCGCCCTCGATGAAAAGCTTGCCGCGCACGCTCGCCGTGGCCAGCGCCTTGCCGAAGGTGTTGGTCACGCTCTGGGCCAGTTCGTCCCATTGCTGATCGTCGATGTCGTCGCGATGCTCGACCAGATGGATCAGATCGCAGAAGGGGTGCTTGCCGTCGGCCAGTTTTTCGAAATCGGAGAGGTCGAGCTGTTCGGGGTCGCCCGAGCCGCTCTCGCGCAGCTTCCGGGCCCGCTCGTGGCATTCCTGCAACGGCACGAACGAGCTCGATTCGCGATGAGCGATCTTGAGAACGGTCTCGAGCACGGAGCCCGCCTTGGCGATGACCTTACGCTGCTTTTCGATGCGTTCGCGGCGGGCATGCGCTTCCTTCACATTGGCGATGAGGCCGTCGAGGTCGCCGAGTGTGGCCAGCGTGTCCGACGACGGGATGGACTGGAGTTTTTCATCGGCAGCGGAGAGGAGGACAGCGTCGCGCAGGTCGAGGAAGCGTTGCCGCGCTTTTTGCAAGTCGCCGATGGTATCGTCGGCGGGCAGGCGGCCGCCCTGCTCGAGGGTCTGCCCGGCCTCGCACAGCCTGGGCCCCAGCGCCTTGAAGACGCCGCTAAGGGCGTTGAATTCGTCGGACAGCTCGATGAGATCCCGCTTGGTCATGATTCTGCTTCCTCGGGCATGGAACGGCGCTGAGAGGCTATCGGCTGCGAGTCGATGAGCCCGACTGGAAGGGATGGACCCCCTCGCCCCGCGCGCGCGAAGCGAGCGGGCTCTTGCACACCTCCTGATAACCGCTTTCCAACAATCTTGGCTTGTGGAAGTGTTGATGGCAAGCAAAATGTGATCACGACACGGCCCGAACTCTCCAGTGGAATTCGGCTTCCGTCGTTCAATCGAGATCGATCCACTGTCCCGCCTTCATGACGGCGCGCACCTGTTCGAGAGCGGCAAAGTCGACGAATGGGTCGCCGGCCACAACAAGCAGATCCGCGCGCTTGCCCGGGGCCAGCTGGCCGCGATCGTCGAACCCGATTGCCAGGGCCGCCGTTCGCGTGGCCGCGGCCAGCACTTCTGCGGGACTGAGCTTCAATTCGATGAGCGCGGTGTGCAGCCCTTCGGCGAAGCGGTCGATCGGCGTCAGCCCGACGCCAGCGTCGGAGTGGATGGTGTAGCGAATGCCGGTCTCGATCATGCGCCGCTCGCATTCGAAGCGGGCGTCGAGGCGGGCCGCCACTTGCGGATTGAACTTCGCCACCTCGGGATGGAAGGCCCGCCGCGCCGTGCCCGACATGGTCAGCCCCACGTATTGGTCCTGGTTGCGGATGCGGGCCGCGAGCTCCGCGTCGAACTCGTAGCGGTTGACCTCGACGCGCCAGTCGCAATGTTCGATGGTGCGGACGCGCGCCGCGACGGTGGCGGGCAGCCCGGCGCGGCTGAGCACATGCGCCGCCGTGTGCCGATGCGCCTGCCGCCCGATGTCGGCGATCAGCGTGATGGCATCGGCATCGTACTGGGCCACCAGCGGATCGGAGGTGCGGGTCATGTTGCCGCCCGTGGCCATCACTTTCAGGAAATCGGCGTCTTCTTTGAGCATGCGTTCGGCCGCGCGTACGACCTCGTCGTTGGTCTCGGCGCGCAGGCCGAGCCAGTGGCAATGGCCCAGCAGAGTGGTGATGGGCATGCCGCAGGCCAGCACCTCCGGGCCTTCAACGTAGCCCTTGTTGATGCGGTCGCGGAGGGTTTGCACCACGCGGTTGCGGCCCCCGCAATCGCGCAGCGTGGTGATGCCGGTGCGCAGGGCCGCCCGCGCGTTGCGCTCGGCCCGCGCCAGCAATTCGTCGTCGGATTCGCCTTCCACCTGGGCGATCACGGCCTGGTGCGTGTCGGCGGCACAGAAAACCAGGTGCACGTGCGTGTCGATCAGCCCGGGCAAAAGCGTGCAGCCCGGGAATTCGATGACTTCACCTTGCGGCGGCGCTTCCTTGTGAACCTGGGCGATGCGGCCGTTCTCGATCTGCAGCGTGACGTTGGACGACGTGGCGGCCCCGTCGAAACAGCGATCCGCACGCACCAGGATTGGTTTCATGGCAAGGTCCTCGTTTCGTTAGCAGGTTAGCCCGACCGTCGTCAGCGAGGGTTAGCCCGATCGTCGGCCCGACCGTCGTTAGCCCGACGCGCTAGCGAGAGTTAGCCCGACGCGCTAGCGAGAGTTAGCCCGACGCGCTAGCGAGAGTTAGCCCGACGCGCCAGCACCCCAGCGAGG
>JBFWSD010000647.1:0-4808 GCA_050248575.1 Gemmataceae bacterium | reverse complement strand
GATGACGTAGCCGTCGACATTGGCGTTGCCGATCTCGACGTGGCCCGCTTGCCCCTTGTCGAAGCGAAACGTGCCCAGCGAGAGAAACGTCTTGTCGATGGGCGGCGTCTGCCGCTGATTGATCTTGAGCTCGGTCTTGCCGTCGGCGTGAACGACGGTGACGGGCACGTTGGTGGCCCGGTTCGGATTGGCACTGTAAGCGAGGCGTACCTCGTACTTGCCCGCGCGGGGCAGCTCGGGCGTGAAGCGGGCCGATTGCTCGCCCCGCTTCTCGTTGTTGTCGTGGCGATAGCCCGCCCCCACGTAAGGGCCAACCGAAAAGCTCTTCGCGGCAAAGCCCTGGAGCCGAGCAGCCGAATCATCGACGACAATGCCGGGCAGCTTGCGCACATCGAGCGACAGGGCATTACCGCCCCCGTTCCATTCCAGGACCTGTTTATCGGCCAGCAGCCGCTCGCGCAATTTGGCGTAGTCGACCTTCTGCACGTCGACCTTGGCATCGATGGCATGCGCCGCCGCGGTGGCGGCCGATTGCCCCAGCACCATGAACACCGGTTCCATGCGGATCGAGCCATAGGCGATGTGCGACGCCGACAGGCACACGGGCACCAGCAAGTTGGTGCACTGCCCGGCCTCCGGCACGATCGAACGATACGAGATCGGGTAGGGCGGGAAGCCGCCCACCTGCACGTCCCCTTCGTTGCGGACGTGGCCCTCTTTGGTCACGTAGCGTTGCGTGTTGTGCGAGTCCATCGTGTAGGCCGCCAGGCCGACCGGATCCGCCGCGACGCGCTTGCCGCGGCAGTTCTGCTCGATCATCACGTACGGCCCGATCATGCGCCGGGCCTCGCGCACATAGAGCTGATGGGGCCAGTTATCGGTGTCCGCGAACTCGTCTTTCGCCAGCCCCCAGGTCTGGTAGTGCTGGCGAACCTTCTCCGGCACGCGCGGATGATTGGCCAGCGTCCACATCAGCCCTTTCTGATAGTCGATGTGTTCTTGCCAGATCCTGGCCCGCGTGGCGTAATCGCCGTCGGGGTAAGCGTAGTTCTTGCCGATGTAATCGGTGGAGAAGGCAAAGTTGTTGTTCGAGTCGGTCTTGCGATTGGGCATGAGCACCGGGTTCCAGGGCAGGCGGTGGTCGCCTGCTTCGAAGTTGCGCAGCAAGAGCTCGTACTGCTTTTCGTCGTAGTTGTCGGGCTTGGGCCACGGGCGGCGGTTGTCCGGGCGATCGGTGGCGCAGAGCCGGAAGTTGTAGGCTTGCACGCGCGGATCGCCGGCGCCATCGACGCCGGGCGGCCCGGCGTGGACGTTGGGGAGCAGCCCGCTCTGCGGGTCGCCCGCTTTCACGTAGGGGTCGATATTCTTGACGAACTGGTGATGCTTGGCGTTCTGCACCTGCACGCCGTTGAGCGTCTCGCCGTAAGTCTGGTTGGCTTCGCGGCCCACATGATAGCGGACGCCCGCCTTCGCGAGCAGGTCGCCCTCGTAGGTCGCGTCGATGAACATCTTGCCCGCGTAGATTTCGCCCGACTCCATGGTGATCGACACGATGCGCGGGCCGTCCTTCTTCACGCCCTTCTTCAAGTCGAGGCGCTGCCCGTAGACCACGGGAATCTTGTGGCTCTTGACCCAGTCCTGGTAGATGTTCTCGGCGACGCGCGGCTCGAAGGTCCAGGCGGCGTCGTCCTTGGCGTCGTGGCCGCGTCCCTTGAAATCGGCGTGTTTCTCGCGAGTCCAGGCCGTGTCGGCGGCGTAGTGCTTGCGAATGGCCTGGTAGAACTCGCGCGAGACGCCGCCGATGGCTCGCTTGTTGCCGATATCGGTAGCGCCGAGCCCGCCCGAGGTGAGCCCGCCGAGATGCTTGCCCGGTTCGATGAGGATGACCGACTTGCCCATCCGCGCGGCCTGCACGGCGGCGGCCACTCCTCCGGAAGTGCCGCCATAGACGACCACGTCGTATTCCTTGTCGGCCCCGCGCACGGGCAGCGCCACCGCGAACATAGCCAGCCAGCTCAGGCAGATGCGCATGATGAACTCCGCAGGAGTGGAAGATCGAGCGGGGGCCGACGCCCCTGGCTCGCCAAAGTTGAACTCCGTTTGCGCAATGGAGGCCTATGTCGCCGCGCTCTTAGCCATTGCAGGATTTTGACTTGCGCCTGGACACCGGCTCCGCCAGGCAAAAAGTGCGCAAACAAACGCCCCAAGTCGTGATGGCCACAGGGCTTTCGCAACTGGTGTTGACACGGGGCGACATTCGCAATCGGCATATTGACACTGAGAGGCTGTCCGGAAAGCGGGAGAAGGAGCCTGGCTTCTCGGCGTTTTCCGCGATTTTCTCGCCACCGAGGATCCAAGAAGCCGGGCTTCTTGGAATTTCCGCATAGCCTCTGAGCGACTCTCGCAATCGGGCTGTTGACGGACCAATCGACACCCCCTTCGATGCGCAGCGGGCCAATTTACCATGATGATGCGCCGGGCCGGGGAAAAATACTTGTCAGGTTTGTCTGTCTGTGCGGTTCACCGTGGGGGCAACGTGGGCTGCTCAGCCTGGCTCATCGCAACCGGTCCTTAGTCTACCGCAGCGGGCAGCCCGTGCAGCAGCGAACTGTCTCATGCAGGATACGACCAGGGAGAATGGTCCGCTAGCGGGCCAGGAACTGCTCCACGCGGGCCAAGTATTCGGGGTGCAGGAGCGCTTGCAGGTGCGCGGCGCCTGCGACGATCCAGAGTTCGCACTTCGGCCCGGCCCGCTCGTGCAGGGCCACCGAGTCCGACATGGACGTCGTCGCATCGCTCTCACCGTGAATGAACTGGATCGGCCGATCCGCCAGCAAGTAAAGCTGCTCTTCCGGGCAGACCGTTTGCAGATCCGCGCCGGTCAGCAGGTAAGCCCAGCAGCGGCTGGTGTGCCACCACGGCGAGATAAGTGGCGGCGGGAAGTAGTAGCTGGCCATCGAATGGCGGGCCGAGTTCTCCAGCCGGGCAAACGTGCTGTCGAGCACATACTTGTCGCAGATGCAGCCCGCCTGGGCCGCCTGGATCAGGGCGGCGGCCCCCATCGAGTAGCCGAGCGCATAGAGGGGCGAATGCGGATGACGCGCGCGAATCCAGCGGATGGCGGCCTCTACATCTCTTGCTTCGCGCAGGCCCAGCGTGCTGATCGCGCCGTCACTGTCCCCGTGGGCACGAAAATCAAACAGAAACACATGATAGCCCTGGCGATGCAGCGTACAGGCCACGCCCAGGAAATTCTGTTTGTTGGCCCCCACGCCATGAGTGACCAGCACCGCGGGCCGATCTTCTTCTTCGCCTGGAAGATGCCAGCCCGCCAGTGCCAGACCATCTGCATCGAGAGTCACATCCTCGCAGGGCAGCCCGAGGTCGCGCGGATGGACCGCACAAGTGATCCGCTGCGGATGTAACTGCGACAGCGTGACGAGGAACGGCGCGGCCACCGCAAAGACGATCACGAAGCGCAGCGCGTCGGCGCCAAACTGCCAGCGCCGCGGAATCTCGGCATGGAAGCGTCCTTCCAGCCTGCGGTGCAGAAACACGCGCAGCCCCAGATCGAAAGTGCGGAACAAGCACACCAGCACGGCCAGTGCCGCCACGTCCACGAGCAACGCCCACCAGGGGTATCGGCCTTGCAAGAGATAGGCGAGGAGCCAGCCTCGTGCGGCATAGGCGAGCATGAGCACGAGCGTGCAGACGATCCAGTCGAGCCACAGGCGTCTGGGCATGAGCGGAAGATCAGGGTGATGGGGATCCCGATCCAGTATAGATGATGCGGGCCCGCGGCGCCGGGCTTACCCGTCCGCAGCGGGCTGATCGCTGCTGGCCATATACTGAAAGCAAATAAAGCCGGCCGCCCCGCGAAGGGCGGCCGGCCGATCAAGGAGGAGCCGCGTCACTGTGCTTCCACTCAATCCAGCTGTTGCAGCCAACCTCTGTGAATCTGCCCGGCGCGTACCAGGTAAAAACTGAGCGGCTGAAAGCTCGCCAGGTCCTTGTGCGACAGCACGAACACCACGTTATCGGGCGACACCGTTTCCCACTGATGCAGACCGATGAGAATGTCCCCGGGCTTCATGCCGGCCTTCGACGCCGGGCTATCGGCACGCACGTCGAGGATGGTCAGCCCGCCGTGCAGTTGCTGATTCACGCTCGATACCTGTTCGACCTGGGCCAGTTTCAGGCGGAGGCCGAGCCGCGCCCAGATCATGTCAGGGGGCGACGCCGGGGCCGGCGCCGACCGTTCGGAAGCCGCCAGCACCAGGTCAACCGTCTTCTCAGCACCGCCCCGACGCAGCACGACCGGCACCAGGTCCCCCGAGGCGCGGCCATACAGGCTCCGCTCCAGATCGAGCGTGCAAAGCGTGGGGCACTTGCCCACCTTCACGATGACGTCCCCCGCTTGCAAGCCGGCACGGGCGGCCGGGCTGCCCGACTCCAGCGTGTCGACCAAGAGTTGACGCTTCACGCAGAAATCGTCGCCGCAGCCCGCCAGATCGCGGGCCACGATGCCGTGCCACAGATGGTTCCGCGTGCGGAACATCTGCGCGGCCGCCTTGATCATCGTTTCCACCGGGATCGCGAAGCTGATCCCCTGCGCCCCCGCCCGGATGGCCACGTTCACGCCCACCAGCTCGCCATGGATATTGAGCAGCGGGCCGCCCGAGTTGCCCGGATTGATGCTGGCATCCGTCTGGATCAGGTTCTTGTACGAGATCTCGCGATTGAGCGAGACGTCGCGCTTGACCGCCGAGACGATGCCGCGCGTGACGGTGTAGTCGTAGCCGTAAGCG
>JBFWSD010000646.1:0-4808 GCA_050248575.1 Gemmataceae bacterium | reverse complement strand
ATCGTGTCCGCGCGGCGTCTGCACCTCGATGAGCACGGTGCAATCGCAGTGGAAACGGCTGCCCGGGGCCAGCCCGCTGGCGTCGTACTGCCTGAGACATTCCGGACATTCCACCAGCATGCGCATGCGTCTTCCTCTCGCCGCGGGGTCTCTGTCTTGTTCGATGCTCAAGACGTGACATTGCGAGTCTAGCCGGGGCAGGCAAGTCTCGCAAGCGGCCCCTGTTCCCCTTGCGATCGATGGGGCGCGCGCCTATCAAGACTCGGTTCCGACCTGGAGGGCCAAACCATGCCTGAAAACCGCTACCTGAGCCGGGCCGCTGTCCGCGACGTCGACCGCCGTGCCATCGAGGAGTTCGGCGTGCCCGGCATCGTCCTCATGGAAAACGCGGGCCGCGGCGCCTCCGAGCTGCTCGTCCGCCTGGGCATCCAGGGCAGCGTCGCCATCCTCTGCGGCAAGGGCAACAACGGCGGCGACGGCTTCGTGATCGCCCGCCATCTCGACAATCGCGGTATTCCGGTACAGGTGCTGCTCGTTGCCGATCCGGGCAGCGTGACCGGCGATGCGGCCACCAATCTTGCCATCGTGCAAAAAGCCGGGCTGCCCCTCGACGTGCGCAGTGACGGACGAGTGACTGCCGACGAACTGGCTCAATACGATTGGATTGTCGACGCGCTCTTCGGCACCGGGCTGCACGGGGCCGTGCGGCCCCCTTTCGACAAGGTCATCGACGCCATCAACCAGTCGGGGTCGAAGGTGCTGGCGGTGGATATTCCTTCCGGGCTCGATTGCGACACGGGCGCAGCGCCCGGCCCGACCGTGCGTGCCGCCCACACGGCGACTTTCGTGGCCAGCAAGCAGGGCTTCGCCCGGCCAGCCGCGCGGCAGTTCACGGGCGAAGTGCATGTCATCGACATTGGCGCCCCGCGTGCCGCGTGCGGAGGCTGAAGGTCCGTCGATTGCGCCTGCCGTAACCGTTTCTCGTTCAATGCTTTGCGGAATTGCCTGCGCGAGTGCTCCGGACGGCGCGAACCATCTCTCATATCTTGACACTGATGGGTTCCGCTCCTACCATCAATTATTTCACCCGAACTCCAGCAGAAAGCAGAGTCATGGCCGTACCCAAGAGGCGCACGTCGCATGCCCGGCAAGGGAAGCGGCGCAGCCACATCCAGACCAGGAAGCCCATCCAGATCCAGTATTGCAAGGAGTGCAACGAGCCGGTGTTGCCGCACCGGGTCTGCCCGAATTGCGGATACTATCAGGGGCGCGAAGTGGTGGCCGTCGAGGAGAAGAAGTGACACGCCCGCGGCCCGGCGTGACCAGCATCTGAGCCAGACCTGGTTCGTCGCTTCCAGCCAACCGACGAATCGATGGGAACAGGAGAAGTGAAACATGCAGATCGCCCTCGACGCGATGGGCGGTGACCATGCTCCGGGTCCAATAGTGACCGGGGCCGTGCAGGCTGTGCAGGCCGATCCCGACCTGCGCGTCATCCTCGTCGGCGATAAGACCCAGGTTGAGCCCTGTCTCGGCGACGCCTCGGACGAACTCCGGCAGCGCCTCGAACTCTTCCACTGCGCCCAGGCCATCGGCATGGAAGAGTCCCCCGTGGTCGCGCTGCGCAAGAAGCCCGATAACTCCATCAGCCGCTGCTGGCAACTGCTGGCCGAGAAGAAGGTCGATGCCATCGTCTCCGCGGGCAACACCGGCGCCATGGTCGCCGGCGGGCTGCGCCTGCGCCGCTTCCTCAAGAACGTTCGCCGGCCCGGCATCGCTGCCGTCATGCCCACCCTCAACGGCGCCTGCGTGATTCTCGATGTCGGCGCCAACGTCAATCCGAAGTCGGTCCACCTGTACCAGTACGGCGTGATGGGCAGCATCTTCGCCAAGCACATTCTGCAAAAACCCAAGCCGACGATTGGCCTCATGAATATCGGCTCGGAGGAGGCCAAGGGGCACGACCTGGCCCGCGAGACCCATGCCCTCTTCAACGCCAGCGACTTCAAGGAACGCTTCATCGGCAACATCGAGGGCCGCGACATTCACCGCGGCGCCGCCGACGTCGTCGTCACCGACGGCTTCGTGGGCAACGTCGTCCTCAAGGTCTGCGAAGGCGTCTTCGAGTTCGCCATGAAGACGGTCAGCAAGGAACTGCTGACGGCCCTGTCGGCGGAACGCGGGCTGGCACACCAGACCTTGAGTGGGCTCGCCGACCGCTACGATTACAGCTCGCATGGCGGCGCGCCGCTCCTGGGCATCGACGGCATCTGCATCATCTGTCACGGCAGCTCCGGCGACCGGGCCATCAAGAACGCCCTCGCGGTGGCGGCCCGCTACGCCAAGAGCGGACTCAATCAACTCATCGTCCAGGAACTCGAAGCCAGCCCGATGGTGTCGAACGGCGAAGAGGAATAGCGACGCAGCAGCCAGAATGCAGAAGGATGAGTGATGCAGATCATTCATCCTTCTGCATTCTGACTTCTGCATTTGGAGCACCCGAAGACTCGCGCCGGCAAGGAGGAGACGTACGTGAGCAAGATTGCCTTTCTTTTCCCGGGCCAGGGCGCCCAGGCCGTCGGCATGGGGCAGAAGCTGGCCGAATCGCTGCCCGCCGCCAAGAAGCTCTTTGAAGAAGCCAACGCCATTCTGGGCTACGACCTCGCCGAGATCTGTTTCCGCGGGCCGGTCGAGAAGCTCAATGCCACCGATGTCAGCCAGCCCGCGATTTTCGTGGCCAGCCTGGCCGCCCTCGAGCAACTTCGCCAGGACGAACCGGACGTCGAGAAAGAAGTGGCGGGCAGCGCGGGCCTGAGTCTCGGCGAGTACACCGCCCTCGTCTATGCCGGGGCCATGAGCTTTGCGGATGGCTTGCGCGTCGTGCAAAAGCGCGGGCAGGCCATGCAAGCCGCTTCCGAAGCTAGCCCGAGCGGCATGGTCAGCATTCTCGGCCTCGAGCCCACGCAGATCGAGGAACTGTGCACGCAGGCCAGGGGCAACGGCGTGCTACAGATCGCCAACTTGCTCTGCCCAAGCAACATCGTCGTCTCTGGTTCCAAGCCTGCGTGCGAAGCAGTCATCAAGCTGGCCGAAGAGAAAGGGGCACGCACCGTCAGCCTGGCGGTGGCCGGCGCCTTCCACACGCCACTGATGAAGCCGGCGGATGAGAAGCTTGCCGGGGCCCTTTCGGGGGTCGCTCTGCAGAAGCCGCGTGTGCCGGTGTGGTCGAATGTCGATGCCCAGCCCCACAGTGACCCCGAAGAGATTCGCGGTCTCCTGGTGCGACAAGTGCTTCAGCCCGTGTTGTGGGAGCAGACGTTGCGGAATCTGCTCGAAGCGGGCTTCGATCGCTTTTACGAGATCGGCCCGGGCCGCGTGCTTGCCGGGCTGCTCAAGCGCGTCTTGCGCAAGGCCGATTGCCGCAATGTCCAGGCCTGAATCCTCGGAGGATCCTCATGCTCACTCGAATGATTGTGCCGGTCGTGTTGTTGGCCGTCAGCATGTGCGCGGCGGCGGACGACAAGGCCGAATTGCAGCGGCTTGCCGGACTGTGGCACGGTTCCGCGAAGTCCGTGGTCAACGTCAACGGGCAAAAAACCGAAGTGAAGAAAGACTACTACCTCGAATTCAGCGGCGATCGCTTTGTCGTCCACAAGAATGAGAACGGCAAGGTGGCGCCCGACTTCGACGGAGATCTGAAGATCGACCCGGCGCAAAAGCCCGCCCATATCGACCTGGTGCGCAGCGACGGTGGAACGATGAAGCTCATCTACGCCCTCGAGGGAGACAAGCTCAAGATTGGCTTTCCCCTCAAGGGCAGCGAACGGCCACGCACGTTCGAGGCGGCCCGCACCGTCACCTTCGAACGCACCAAGCCAGCCAAGGGGAAGGATCGCTGAAGCGTGACGCGGGCAGACGCAACGTGCCAAAGTTCCATAGAATGAAGAGAACCCAGCGGCAGTGAAACAGGGCAAGCTGGGCAAGGAATATCAATCTGGCAGGGAAGACAGACGAGAGGAAGTTTGCGGTAGCCTTTCCAGATTGCCGCCTCCAACATAAGAAAGTCTTTTTGTGTCGACCGGGGCGGCTGCTCTGGTCTATGGGTCTTGCCCCGACAGCAAGAAGCCTTGCCCAGGGAGCCTGGCCTGTGGTACATAACCCCGTGGCGGGTGTGGCATAGCCGGTGCAGGTGACTCGCTGCGAGGACAGGGAGAGCAGGAGAAAACAAGGCGTCGAGCCACGCCGTCCCGCTTCAAGAGTCGGGTCGGCCCGAGCCCGCATTGGGAGGAACGAAAAGTGCCTTCTGTCGAAGAACGAGTGATCGAGATCGTTTGCGAAAACCTGGGAGTCAACAAGGAACAGGTGACCCGTGCCACCTCGTTCATTGAAGACATGGGAGCCGACTCCCTCGACATCGTCGAGCTGGTCATGGAGCTGGAAGAAGAGTTCGACATCACCATCCCCGACGATCAGGCGGAGAAGATCAAGACGGTGGGTGAGGCGATAGACTACATCGAACGGGAGCTGGCCAAGAAATGACGCGACGAGCCGTCATCACAGGGATGGGGACGGTCAACTCGCTGGGTTCCGAAGTTGCGGGATTCTGGAAAGCACTGTGTGCCGGCCAGAGCGGCGTCGGGCCAATCGAGCAGTTCGACACGTCCGCCTTCAAGGTTCACTTCGGCGGCGAGGTCAAGAACTTCGAGCCGGAGAAGGATATCGAAGCGCGGGCGGCCCGCAAGCTCGATCGTTTCTCCCAGTTTGCCTTGGTGGCCACCAAGCGTGCCCTCGCCGACGCGGGCATCGAC
>JBFWSD010000645.1:0-4809 GCA_050248575.1 Gemmataceae bacterium | reverse complement strand
GCTCGCCCCACGCGCGCGGACTCAAAGAGCTTGCCTTTCGTGCCAATCATCTCGATGGGCCCGCGGTCCAGGAGTTCTGCGATGCCCATCCGGATCTCGAGCTGGAAGTGCTCGACCTGGGCGCCATCCTCTTGCGCGAGCTGGGGGCCGCCTACCTGGCGCGTTCTTCCTGCCTGCGCGAACTGAAAGAGTTGAAGATCGATCGCTGCGAGATCCCGCCGAGCGGCGCTCGCGAGCTGGCCCGCTCGGGCTATCTGGGCAACCTGCGCCGACTCAACCTGGACAATAACAACTTCGGCCCGGAAGGCATGGATGCGCTGCTCGAACTCAAGCTGCCCCACCTGCACACGCTGCAGCTCTGCAACAACGACCTGGGGGATGAGGGCGTGACCTATCTGGCCGAATCGCCGTTTTCCAACTCGTTGCTCGATCTGGATCTCTCCCAGAACGATCTCTGGACCTATTCGGCGGAAGCGCTGGCGGCAACACGCTACTTCAAGAACCTGATCCTCCTCCGGCTGGGCCACAATCATCTCGACAAGCAGGCGCAGTCGATCCTGGCGGGTTCGCCGCTCGGGCAGCGACTGAGTTCCCTGTACATGGGCAAGGAAGCGTGATGTCCGGAGAAGCCGTCAACGAGTTTGCGGGCCGCGTCGGCTTCTGTGTCGGCACGGGACGGTGCGGCACCACCTTTCTTGCCGAGGTGGCCAGCCGCGAACCGGACGTGGCCGCCGCGCACGAACGCTTGCGCCTGGCCGCCACCTTCCACATGTTCTGCAAGTGGCACGGGCTGCCCGTCGATGCCGAAGGCTTCCTGCTCGACCGCGTGGAGGCGATTCGCCGCGACCTGGCAAATCATCGCTTTTCCTTCGAATGCAGCGCGCTCCTGTCACATTCGCTGGCAGAGCTGTACGAGCGCTTCGCGGCCCGCTTCGTGTTGCTGGTGCGAAACCCGGAGGAAACGGTCGCCTCTTTCGCGGTGCGGGGCTGGTTCCTGAAGCCGATCGCGCGGCGCGATCCGACCCTGCCCCCGAGCTATCGCGAAGGGGAGGAGCCGCGGCATTTCTTCGGCCGCAACATTCCGCACGGCGTCGAGTTCGAGCGCTGGACCGGTCTGACCCAGATCGGCAAGCTGGCCTGGTTCTGGCAGGCGCGTAACCGGGCCATCCTGGATCAGTTCGACAGCTTGCCCGCCGCGCATCGCAGGATCGTGCGTCTCGAAGAACTCGACTTCGAACGCTATCGCGAGCTGGCCGCGTTTCTGGGCTGGCAGCCACAGGTGGATGCGGGCAGTTTTGTGGAACTGGCGGCGGCCCGCCTCAATGCCGGTCCAAATCAACCCCGCCGTTGCCAGGCGTGGAGCGAACGCGAGGCCGCCGAGTTCGAGGCCGAAGTCGCTGAACTGGCCGCCAGGCTAGGCTACGAACATCGCGTCGAGAAGCTTGCCCGTCAGGATTGTCCGCCGATGATCTTCTGACGAAGGTGAGGATCGATCTTGCCGTTCTTGCGGTCGAGGCAGCCCAGGGCGTCGTAAGCTGCGTACTTGTAGACCTCGGTCAGGGTCGGATAGTTGTAGCAAGACTGCACGAACAGGCTGGCATTGGCTCCCAGCAGGAGGGCAGTCAGGCCGATGTGAATCAGCTCGGTGGCCTGTTCGCCGATCATGTGGACGCCGAGGAGCCGCAGGTCGTCCTCGTGGAAGATCAGCTTGAGGAAGCCCTGGCAATCGCCGATGATCTGCCCGCGCGCGTTGTTGGCGTAGCGGGCGCGGCCCACCACGTATGGAACGCCCTGCTGTTTCAGTTCTTCTTCCGTGGCCCCGGCAATCGAACATTCCGGGATCGTGTAAATGCCGTAGGGCAGCAAGTGGGGCAGCCCCTTGCGGTAGCCCAGGTCGAAGGCATGAACCATGGCCACGCGGGCTTGCTCCATCGACGTGCTGGCCAGGGCCGGCTTGCCGATCACGTCCCCCGCGGCATAGATGTGCGGCACGCTGGTCTGGTAATGCTCGTTGACCGGGATCTTGCTTTGCGAATTGACTTCGATGCCCAGGCAGCCCAGGTTGAGCTCGGCGGTGTTGCCGTCGCGGCCCGAGGAGACAAGGATCGCATCCGGGCTGAGCTTGGCGCCCGAGTTGAAGGTGACTTCGAGGCGCTCGCCCGCCTTCACGCTGGCAACCCCCTCGGGCAAGAGGATGCGGACACCAAGGCTCTGCATCTGCTCGCACAGGGCCTGGGCAATCTCGAGGTCGAGAAAACCGAGCAGCCGGGAGTACTTTTCGATCAGTGTGACCTCGACGCCCAGCTCGCAGAACATCGAGGCGTATTCGCAGCCCACCACGCCGCCCCCCACCACCAGCAAGCTCTTCGGGATGCCATGCAGGTTGAGGATGGAGTCGGAATCGTAGACGCGCGGATCGTCGAAGGGGAACTGCGGCGGACGGTGCGGCTGCGAGCCGGTGGCGATGAGGATGAAGTCGCCCGACAGACGTTGTTCCTTGCCCGTCTCGTCACGGACGGCCACCGTGTGGGCATCGATGAAAGAAGCTTGCCCGCGGAAGAGCGCGATGTGATGGCGATCCAGGTTCACTTTGATGCGCTGGCGTTCGTGGGCCGTGATGATCTGCTCGCGGGCCATCAACTCCGGCACCGTGATCTCGTTGGAGACGCTGACGCGGATCCCCTCGAGGCGGCGATTGCGGAAGCCGGAGAGAAACAGCGACGTTTCGCGCAGGGTCTTGGAAGGGAGCGTGCCGGTGTTGGCGGCGGCCCCACCCAGCAAGCGGGAACGTTCGATGAGCGCGACCTTCTTGCCGAAGTAGGCGGCCTGCGCGGCCCCCTTCTCGCCAGCGGGCCCCGAGCCAATCACCATCAGGTCGTAATGAGCTTCAGTCATCAGTTGGAGTCCCGGCTCTAGCCGGAGGTTAGCCCCACGCGCCAGCGAGGTAGAAACGCACACTAGCGCATCGAACGAAAAAATCACATCCGCAGGCATTATAGTGCCAGCACGCGCGCTCGCAAAGAATGGAAGGGCGTTGCCCGGGATTGGCCCTGCGGTAAGATGCCGTATAGATTCCCACATCCTGCGAGGATCGCCAGGTGAAGAAGCAAGCCGTTGGCGTGTTGCTCCTGATCTGTGTGGCCAGCTGTGGCCGCCAGGGCTCCGTTCCGCCCCCCGAAGACAGGCCGATCCCGAAGCCCGAGCCGCCCAGCTACGCCCTGGGCGTGACCGGCACTGCCTCGTGCGCGGGGGCCACTTGCCATGGCCGCGTCGAGCCCGTGGCGGGCCGCGACTTCCTGCTCACCGAGCACACCACCTGGGTGCTGCGCGATCGCCATGCCGATGCTTATCGCGTGCTCTTCGACGAACGCTCGGTGCGCATTGCCCGTAACCTCGGGCCAGAGCCGGCGCATGAGTCGGCCCGCTGCCTGGCGTGTCATGCCAATCCGCGCACGGCGCTGGCCAAGGATGACCCGCTCGCGAAGGCCGATCGCTCCTTCGGCGTGGGCTGCGAATCGTGTCATGGCGGTGCGGCCCAGTGGCTGAAGGCGCACGACAAGCCCGAGTGGGACAAGCTCACTCCCGAAGAAAAGCAGGCCAAGGGAATGGTCTCGCTCGTCGACTTGCCGGCCCGCGTGCAGGTCTGTGCGGGCTGCCACGTCGGCGCTGGCCCGGACCCCGAGAACAAGATCCCGGCCCGCGACGTCAATCACGATCTGATCGCCGCCGGTCATCCGCGGCTCAACTTCGAGTTCGCTGCCTACTCGATGAACATGCCGATCCACTGGAAGGCGCCTGCCCGGCGCAATGAAGCCGAGTACTGGGCGCTCGGGCAGATCGCCACCATGAAGTCGGCCCTCGACTTGCTGGCCTATCGTGTGGCAGGCGAACCGACCAGCGCTCGTCCCTGGCCCGAGTTCGCCGAGTACAACTGCTTCGCCTGTCATCATGACCTTGACATCCAGAGCTTCCGCCAGGCGCGGGGCTACGGCAAGAACTTGCCCGGCTCGATTCCGCCCGCGGAGTGGTACACGGGCATGCCGCGGCTTCTGGCCGATCTGCAGCAAGGAGGCGACCCTGGCCTGGGCCGCTCGCTCGATGCGCTCGAGCGCCTGCTGCGCACGCCTTATCCGAACCGGGAACAAGTGGCGTCGCAGGCGAAGAGCTGCGCGGCGCTGACTGCCAACTGGCTGAAAGTCTATCGCACGCCCGCGGCCAACCTACTCCGGCCCGCGCTGGCGGCCAGCGCGCCCACGCGTCACTGGGACCATGCCACGCAGCTCTATCTTGGTTTCGCCGCCCTGGCAGATGCGGACAACGCGCAGCAGACCGCCGCACTCAAGGAACTCTACGAACAGCTCAGCTTTCCTGTCTTGAGAGCGGGCCGCCTCGACAGCCCGCGCGGCTTCGATCCCGACAAGCTCGACAGCCTCTTCAAGAAGCTGGGCCAGCCGTGAGTGTGTGGCGGTAAGGGCGGGAATGCTGGTATACTTCATCCATGGTGATCCGTGGTACAAGCCGGTTCCAGCCACAGTCTCTTCCCTACGAACAGCGACTTTCTCTCGACCCGGAATGGGCAATGAGCGAAGGCAGCCGCTTCTTCGAAGAAAAAGCCGACGGCGTGACACTCGACCAGATCAACGATGGTCAGGCACGACTCGTCACGACCGATCCGGAAGTGGCCCGCACGTACGGCATGCAAGACGAAAAGGATTTCTGGGACGCCACTTCGTAGTTGCCAGCCCATTGGGTCCATTCGCCGCGAGTCACGTTGCGATGAAACGAACCACAGAGGCACAGCGGGCACAG
>JBFWSD010000644.1:0-4813 GCA_050248575.1 Gemmataceae bacterium | reverse complement strand
TTGCTCTTGGTCTTGCGCAGGCGGCTGACCAGCATTTCCATCGCTTCCACGGGGTGCATGTCGGCCAGCACCCGGCGCAGCATGCGGACGCGTTCCACCTCGTTGGGATGGAGGAGCAACTCTTCCTTGCGAGTGCCGGAGCGGTTGATGTCGATGGCGGGCCACACGCGCTTGTCGACCAGGCGGCGGTCGAGGTGCAGTTCCATGTTGCCCGTGCCCTTGAACTCTTCGAAGATCACTTCATCCATGCGCGAGCCGGTGTCGATGAGGGCCGTGGCCAGGATGGTCAACGAGCCCCCGTCTTCCACGCAGCGGGCCGCACCGAAGAACCGCTTCGGCTTCTGCATGGCGTTCGAATCGAGGCCGCCCGAGAGGAGCTTGCCGCCCGAGGGCGCTTCGGTGTTGTGGGCGCGGGCCAGACGCGTGATCGAGTCGAGCAGGATGACCACGTCGCGGCCGTGCTCGACCATGCGCTTGGCTTTCTCGAGCGCGATCTCGCTGACGTGCAGGTGTTCGGAAGCGGGCTCGTCGAACGTGCTTGCCACCACCTCGGCGGTCGGGCCGGCCACCGTGCGCAGCATGTCGGTCACTTCTTCCGGCCGCTCATCGACCAGCAGCACGATGATGTAGACCTCGGGATGGTTCTTGCGAATGGCCAATGCCATCTTCTGCAACAGCACGGTCTTGCCCGCGCGCGGCGGCGACACGATCAGGGCACGTTGCCCTTTGCCGATCGGCGTCACCAGGTCGATGACGCGGCTCTCCAGCCCTTCGGCGTCGGTTTCGAGGAGGATGCGGCGGTCGGGATGCAGCGGGGTCAGATCTTCGAAGATGGTGGCCGGGCCGCGCTGATCCGGAGTGCGGCCGTTGATCCCTTCCACCTGCATGAGGGCAAAGTTCTCTTGCCCGTCGACGGGCAGGCGAATCGGCCCTTCCACCTGCAAGCCAGTCTTCAGCCCGAGGCGGCGGATCTGGCTGGGGGAAACGTAGATGTCTTCCGGGGAGGCGAGGTAGTTGTGGGCAACACTACGCAAGAACCCGTAGCCGTCGGGCAAGACTTCCAGGGTGCCCGAGCCGAGCACGGTGTGGCCCCGTTCAATCTGGCGGCGCACCACGGCGGCGATCAGCTGCCCGCGGTTCATCCCGGTATGTTCCGAGATGCCCTCTTTCTCGGCATAAGCGAAAAGCTTGGGCATGGGCAAGCGATACAGGTCCTCGAGGCGCAAGGCTTGCGGCTTGGCGGGCGCGGCGGGCTGCGCCGGCGCCGCCTGATCCGCCTGCGGCTGGGCCGGTTCCCGCTCGCGTTCACGCGGAGCGGGCCGGTCTTGACCTTGCTGCCCTCCCGACGGGCCTCCTTGCTCGGGCTTCTTGCTTCGCTTGCGAGTCGCATTCGACCCGTCCTCGCTGCGAGCGACGGTCATCGTGGCTACCTCCGGAGTTGATTACGTTGGATTGGCTTTGTTGTTGTGTTGAACCAAATGCAGGCAGTGGGATTCTGTTCCGAACAGGCTTGCAGCGCACGCCTCACGAGATGAACTCGACGACATGGCAGATTCGTTCCGCCTGCCTTTCCCGCCAGGTTGTTCCCATGAGGTTCTGCGAGACGCGCCCGGTGGCACGCTAAAAGGTGATCGTCTCAGTTGTTGACGGAATCACGTGGGGCAGGATGGTGCCCATCCTCTTAGATGCATCCTAGCAGAATTGGTTCATGTTTCCAGAGGGAAGCGCGGAAAAAACTCGCCTCGTGACACGGACCGTGCGCCTGGTGCCGTCCTGCACGATCAGGAGGAGCCCATGAACTGGCTGGCCCACGCCCTGCTTTCCGAGGACGATCCACAGGCTCGCCTGGGCAATCTCTGCGCCGACTTCGTGAAGGGCCGGGAACTGAACGGCATGAGCGACGCTTTCCGGCGCGGCGTCCGCCGGCATCGGCTCATCGACAGCTTCACGGATGCCCATCCCGTATGCGCGCGCAGCCGCCGCTGCCTCTCGGAGCGCTATCGCCACTTGAAGGGCGTTCTGGTCGACCTCTTCTACGACCACTTTCTGGCCCGCGACTGGCAGCATCATGTTGGCCCGGAGTCTCTGGAAGCCTTCAGCCGTTCCGTCTATGCCGACATTGCCGTGCACCGGCATCTCTTCGCTGCGGAGACGTTGGCGACACTCGATGCACTGATTGCCGAAGACTGGCTCACGTTGTATCGGACGCTGCCGGGGATCGAGGCGGCTCTGGGCCGCGTGGCCGACGAGTTACACGTTCGCACCGGGCGGCACTTCGCCCTGCAAGAAGCGATCAGCGAGTTGGTGGCACACGAAGTGACCCTGGCCCGGGACTTTGCCGAGTTCTTCCCGCAGCTCAGGGAACATGTCATGAGGCTGGGGTAGCCAAAGTGTCGTGTTCGTGGCGAAAGCGGTCTCGATCCACAATTGACGATCTGTTACGCTGCCGCGAACCGAAAGAGGTGGCCATGTTGGCAATGATGTTGAGTTTGACGCTGGCAGCCGAACCAGGGCGCGAACTCATTCACCCGCCATTGCAGCCGCTGATTGCGAAACTGGGTAGTGAGCGTTTCGCCGAACGCGAAGCGGCAAGCCGGGCACTTCTGGATGTAGGCGAACCTGCCCTCTCGGCTCTCCTCCAGGCGTCGCTCGACGCGCAAGATCTCGAAACTCGGCGTCGCGCGGAACAGCTTTTCAGCCGAATCGAGCGAGAATGTAGTGAGCCCGCCCTGACACTTCGCGGCCACGACGACGCGGTGAATTGCCTGACCTTCTCTGCGGATGGCCGTTTCCTTGCCAGCGCGAGCGATGACAGGACTGCGCGCGTGTGGCATCTGCAGACTGGCAGGGAGTGTTACCGGTTCGAGGCCGGGTCCGGCGTCAACGCAACTGCATTTTCGCCCGATAGACGTTACCTTCTCGTTGCGAGCAAGGATGCCCGCGTCCGGCTCTGGGAGATGCACAGTGGCAGAGTGAAATGGACCCGTGGAACGAACATTTCCCCAGACCTGAATCACATTCCCGTGTTCTTTGACAGCGGGGATCGACTGCTGCTGGGCGGCGCAGACGGCAGGGCAATCAATGCCGGTGATGGCCTGCATCGGCATCAATTCACGCACCAGTCATTCTCTTTTCTGGCCCGCCTGCATCCCGATGTCGTCAAGGGTATTCGATTAGTCGCATCGTCTCCACGCGGCGACCTGTTACTGACGAGCGCTTCCTTCGATGATATTCGGCTCTGGGATAGTAAGTCTTTTGCCCAGTTGCATCGCTTGGCGGGACACCCAAATTGCACACGCTGTGCGGCCTTCTCACCAGACGGTCAAAGCGTCCTTACCGTTGGCGAACAAGGCGACGCACGCAGATGGCGCTTGAAACATCAGACTCGAGATGGAGAACTCGTGTCTACGACAGACTTGAAAGGCAACGTTTTTGCCGCTGTTTTCCACCGATCGCTCGGCCCTTATGTGCTGTCAGGCGACGCCAAAGGCACAGTAATGGTGTGGCATTTTGAAGAGGATTGCCTGCAACGAGAGTTCAGCGGCCATAGCAAAACTATTTCGTGCTTGGCAGCCTCACCCGATGGCCGGTTCGCTGCCGCGGCTGCGGGCGATGTCATCCAAGTGTGGAACATGCCGCGGTGCCTTCCGGCAACAGGGAAGAGTACCCGTAATAACCCCTGAGTTATCGATTACCTGGCGTCGTTCAGCAATTGCCAGAGGCGCGTTTCGAGTTGCTGGGCTTCCGCAGCGGTGAGGTTTGCTTGCCCGCATAGCGATTGGATGTCCGCGGGCAGGTCGTAGCGTTTGCCGGGGGGCAGGTCCACGCATGCAAACGCCAGGTCGGAGGGCAGGCCGAGCGTGAATTCGCTGCCCGCCACATGCAGGTCGGGTTCTTCGATCAGATTCTGAGGGAAGCAAACGATCTCGCCCGCAGCGCCCGCGGGGCGGCCCTCCTTGTCGAGCAACACGGTCCAGATCAGCGTTTCCAGGCGGCCCGTGCGCGGCTCGACCAGGACAGCATGACGATAGTACGCCTGCTGATGCTGGCCGTCGCGAATGATCACGGCGGGCGAATCGAACAGCACCATCGCCTCGGAACGGGCCACCTGCGCATTGCGCCCGAGCGCGGCAAAGGAACGCGTCAGCACTTCGCGCTTGAAGAAGCCCAGCTCGGCGCCCAGCGCTGCCTGCGTCGCGGGGGAGACGATGGTGTCTTGGCCCTGGATGGTGACGCCGATGCCGATACCGTAGTCGGCCAGGACATGCACGCCATCGCGTTGTTCGACGCGCGCCAGCATGCAGGTGAAGATGAGGCGGGTGAGCGGCCTGGCGATGGCCGGGATCTTGTGGATGTCGCCGGTGGCGGGGCGCGGGCGGCTCTTGACCAGGAGATGGGTCCAGCCCGTGGGCGGGCCGTGCTCGATGACGGTGCCGGTGGGAATGAGCGGCGCAGCCCGGCGCGTCACCTCGAAAGGACGGGGCGGGGTGGAGCGGCCGCTATAGACCAGGTAGCCTCCGAGCGCAAGCAAGGCGATGGCCACGATCGTGACCTTGAACAGACGGACCATTCTTGGCAGTCCCCTCGTGAGCGTTCCTTCGATTTACCCGCGCTTGCACGACCTTCCGTGCAAACGGGCAAGTATAGCAATCCAGCAGCTGGATCACAATTGCCCTTGGCGAGTTATGTCGCACCGCAATAGAAATGTCCGCTGTTTCGCCGCATTAGAAATGTCCGGTTGTTGGGCTGGCGCGGCTGGGCCGAAGGCAGAGCTGACGCCAGGGGTGATCCTTGCCTGGACCCGAACCGGACT
>JBFWSD010000643.1:0-4819 GCA_050248575.1 Gemmataceae bacterium | reverse complement strand
CCGGTGACAAGGTTCTGGAAACGCTGTACAAACTGTTTCATGGCTGTTTCTCCGTGGGGTGTTGTTTGGCGATAACAACCTAACGGACCGAAACAGCCATTTCCATTGGTTGCGGCTACGCCGCGCTGGGTTGATCCGCGGGCCTACCTGGCATTTTCTTTTTCTGGTGAATTTTTCGCTTGACCCGGACGTCGCCCGGCGACATGATTGGAGGTGGCAGGACTGCTGTTACAAGCTGTTTGGACCTAGCCAAACCAAGCACAGCAAAGCTTTCATGCTGTCCCCCCAAACTACCTGCCACTACCCGCAAGCTTACTGTACGGATCAATCGGCGCCACTCAGGTGCTGACTTGTTGGATACATGAGGCTCGCGTGTAATGACTCTCGCATGCTACGATTGATGCGGATCTTACGCCGTGCCCGCCGCGGATGTGCCCGTCCGCGCCTGCGGTGATAGGTGTCCGGAAGCGACAGGCACCGGATTGGCAGCGGTTTTCGTGTGCCAGAAGTTCCGGACACCTTCACCGCAGGCAAGCGAACCTGCCCGAGAATCCCCCCACCGGTCTCCTTGCAAACAGGAGCGCTTGACATGGACCAGAAGTTCGAAGGCACCCCGAAATGCGAGATCCGCCTGGAGGGCCGCAAGGCCATCCGCGGCGACGTCAGCAACGACTGGGGCTCCAGGCTGCAATGGGCCATCTTCAAGGACGGCAAGGAAGTGGCCACCGCCGCCGCCCGCATCGAGCCCGCCTACGAGCACCCAGACAAGACCCCCGGCAAGTATGAGATCGTGCTGCAGATCTGGAAGTACGTCGATTACAAGAAGACCAAGGAAGGCCAGTTCACCACCAGCAAGTTCGTGGACGTCTCCAACAAGGTTTCTTACCAGATCTAGCACCGGTTCCTGGCCCCGGGCCAGGCCGCGGAGGACATAGCCATGTTGAATATCGGCAACGAAAAGGTCCCGCTCTGCAGCGGCGTGTCGCGGCGAGCGTTCCTGCAAGCCGGCACCGCCAGCCTGGCCGGGCTCAGCCTGCCCGGGCTGTTCGCCATGCAAAAAGCCGGGGCCTACGATCCTTCGAAAGCCAAGATCAAGAACTGCATCACGCTGTTCCTGGTCGGCTCCCCGGGCCACCTCGACACCTGGGACATGAAGCCCGACGCGCCTGACGACATCCGCGGCGCCTTCAAGCCGATCCAGACCAACGTCAACGGCATCCAGATCTGCGAGCACTTCCCGATGATGGCGCGGATCATGGACAAGGTGGCCCTGGTGCGCAGCCTGCACCACAACACCGGCGCGTCCCACGAGAACGGGCAGCGCTGGATGATGACGGGCTACGACTTCAACGAGAACAACCCGCAGCCCCACATGGGCTCGGTGATCTCGCGCGTGTTCGGGCCGAAGAGCGACCTGCCCGCTTCCATCGTGCTGCCGGGCAAGATCGCCAACACGGGCACCTCCACGCCGCACGGCCAGGACGCCGCCTACCTGGGCAGCGCCCACGAGCCGTTCTTCCTGGGCAGCGATCCGGCCCGCAAAGACTTCAAGGTCGCCAACCTGTTGCCGCCCGCCGGCATGAGCGAGTTCCGCGTTCAATCGCGGCGCCAGCTCTTGCAAGAGCTCGACGAACTGCAACGCCGCACCGAGGCCAAGTCGGTCCAGGATCACGACACGGCCTACACGCGGGCCTTCAACCTGCTCACCTCGCCCGAGACCAAGAAGGCCTTCGACCTCAACCAGGAACAAGAGAAGCTGCGCGATCGCTATGGCCGCAATACCTTCGGGCAGAGCTGCTTGATGGCCCGCCGACTGGTCGAACGCGGCTCGCGCTTCGTGACCGTGAACCACTTCGACACGGTCTTCAATATTTCTTGCTGGGACATGCACGCCGACGGCGGCGGGCTGAACAACACGCACCTGGATTACAAGAACCTGCTCTGCCCGCAGTTCGACCAGGCCTTCACGGCCCTGGTGGAAGACCTGGAGCAGCGCGGCATGCTGAAGGACACGGTGATCGCGGTGCTGAGCGAGTTCGGCCGCACGCCCAAGCTGAATGGCAAGGGCGGCCGCGACCACTATCCATCGGCCTGGACCAACTTCCTGTGCGGCGGCAACATCAAGGGTGGGCAAGTCATCGGCTCCACCGACAAGATCGGCGCCGCCCCGCACGATTACCCGATCAAGCCGCCGCGCATGCTGGCCACCATCTATGCCGGCATGGGCATCGACCTCGAGACCACGATGATGCCCGGACCGGGGGGCCGCCCCATCCGCTTCATCGAGGCCGAGCCGATCCCCGAGCTGGTTTGAAACGTATTGAAGCCGCAAGCGACACCTGGCTGTCGCTTGCGGCTGTTTGTCCCCCCCACCCCGCGCCCGTGTCCCGCCGGAAGGAACAGACATGCTCACCTATCGATCGAGCGCGTTCGTCCTTCTATTGCTCGTCACGCAGCTGTCGACGGCCGCGCCGCCCGCCATCCGCACCATCGACCGCGCCGGGCTGCAAGCGGGCGGCACCACCATCTTGACCATCGACGGCGAAAACCTGCTGCCCGACCCCAGGCTGGTCGTCTCTTTCCCCATCGCCAGGCAGACCGTGCTCCCCAAGGGGACCGAAAAGAAGGTGCAGATCGAGGTCGTTCTCGACAAGAACGTGGTCCCGGGCTTCTACAACCTGCGGCTGGCCAACCCGGACGGCGTCTCGGGCGGGCAGATCGTCGCGGTCGATCATTTGCCGCAGCAGACGTGGCAGCCGGAAGTGGCGGCCCTGCCCATCTCGCTCCATGGCAACCTGACGGGCAGTAATCGCCTCGCCACCACCTTCCCCGGCAAGAAGGGGCAGACCATCCTCTGCGAGGTCGAAGCCCAACGTCTGGGAGGCAAGATTCGCCCGGTCGTTCACCTGCTGGACGAGAGCGGCAAGCAACTCGCGTGGTCGCGGCCGATGCCCTTGCTCGGTGGCGACACCCGACTGCAAGTAACCTTGCCCGCGGACGGCAAATTCTCTCTTGAGATTCACGACCTGCAATACAACGCCGCCAGCCCGGGCACGCTGCGGCTCAAGCTCGGCGAATGGAGCTATGTCGATGCCGTCTTCCCACAGGCGCTCGAGCGGGGCAAGTCGGCGAATCTCGAGCTGGTCGGCAACCAGCCCGGGCAGCGTATCCCGGCGCAGGGCAAAGGCGACAGCCCGGCGCTGGTGTTGCCGTGGGCCAATGCGGGCAATGCGAGCGGGCTGCGGCCCTGGGTGATGCTGAGCGATCTGCCCGAATTCGTGGAGAACGAGAGTCAGCCCGTGCAAGACGTGCCCGTGCTGCCCGTCGGGCTCAATGGCCGCATCAACAAGCCCGGGCAAATCGACAAGTTCAAGCTGAAGGTGCAGCCCGGGCAGAAACTCAAGTTCGATCTCTATGCCGAACGGCTCGGCTCGGGCATGGACGCCGTGCTGAAACTCCTGCGCGACAACGGGCAGCAACTGGCCCAGGCGGACGATCGCCCGGGCAGCCCGGATCCACTCCTCGATTACACCGTCCCCAAGGACGTCACGAGCCTCACCGTTGCGGTGGAAGACTTGCATGGCCGCGGCAAAGACGCCTACCTCTATCGGGTCGTGGTCCGCCCGGCCGATGGCGACGAACAGAACTTTCGTGCCCTCCTGCCCGCCGGCGAGTTCAACGTGCCCACCGGCACCACGCGCATCTATGAAGTGGAAATCGACCGGCTGGGCTATCAAGGGCCGTTGCAACTGGCTTTCGACAAGCTACCCGCCGGCGTCCAGCTGCAAGGAGGCGACGTGCCCGCCGGGGCGACGGGTGCCTTGCTGATCCTGACTGGCAACGGCGCGCCGGGCACGCAAACCGCTTCCCTGCGTGCCACCAGCACCGATCCACAAGTAAAGCTGGCGCGGGTGGCCGTCGCCAAGGAACACACGCTCGAGAAGCTGCAGCCCTGGCTGGCCGAAGAGCTGGTCGTGAGTCTGACGCCGGCCGAGAAGACCACGTTCGCCGCAAACTTCAATGCCCTGCCCACGGATGCCCGCCTGGTGCCGGGCAGCACGCTCAAGGTGCCCGTCGCGTTCGCGCCGCCCCCGGGCGAGAATGGCGGCGTCCGCATCTATCTGCTCACCAGCCAGGGGCCGGTGCTGGCCCAGAACAATCGCCCCGACCCGAATCGCAATCTTCGGGTCGACAAGGGCAACTTCCTCGAGATCCCTGCGGGCAAGATGGATGGCGAGTTCAATATCGTGGTGCCCGCCACGCTGCCCACGCTGCCGCACGACATTGCCTTCCGCGTCGAACTGCTGAGCAAGGACAAGAAGCAGGTGCTCGCCGAGACCTACACCGCCGCGCGGCGGCTGGCCGTCGAGAACCCGCTGCTGGTCACGGTGGCCACGCCCGCCATCGAACTGCCCATCGATCCCAAGACCGGGGCCGATATCAAGCTGGCGGGCAAGGTGGAACGCCGCGCCGGCCTGAAGGGCGACGTGGCCGTCTCCGTGTCGGGTCTGCCGCAAGGGCTGCCCGTGCCCAACGTGCCCGTGAAAGCCAACCAGAGCGACTATGCTGCGGTCATCAAGATCCCGGCCAACTTCCAGCCCGGCGAGTTCACCATCGAGGTGTTCGCCACCGGCAAGCTGGACCCCAAGGCACAAATTCCGAACAAGAGCGACGGCGTACCGGTTAAGATCAAGCTGGTCGCCAAGAAGTAGATGCGAGGTGAGAGCGATGTTCACACCGAAGCGAAGCGCGAGTGGCATGCTGGCCCTGCTGTTGACCGCGACCTGGTCGCCAGCCGCGGCGCCGGCCGTGGAACTGG
>JBFWSD010000642.1:0-4826 GCA_050248575.1 Gemmataceae bacterium | reverse complement strand
ACGGCTGATGGTTTCGCACTGGAAATTCACGAAGGGCTGCAAGCCGTTGTGCCTCGCGGCGAGATCGACATCGAGCTCCCGCTGGCCGATATCTACGAAACCGTCGACTTCGCTCTCGACGATGCGCAGGACACTGCCGACCGCTGAGATCGATTGTTGACAATCCTACGAACCTGGCCTATCGTGAAGGAACGACATCCACTCCTTCACCCTCGAGACCACGATGGCCGGCCTGGTTCGCAGCACCCGTGAGCAGATCATCGACCTGATGCGCGAGGACATCTTGTGCGGCCGCCTGCCCGAGGGCCAGCGCCTCGGCGAGGCCGAGCTTGCCGTGCGCTTCGGCGTCAGCCGCGGCCCCATCCGCGAGGCTCTCGCCCAGCTCACCCAGGAAGGCTTGCTGGTCGCCAAGCCCAACTGCGGCGTGAAGGTCGCCCCCTCTGCTCCTGATGCCATCCGCGAGCTGATCGTGCCCATCCGCCGCACCATCGAAACCTATGCTCTCAAGCTGATCTTTGCCGATCTCGACGGGCGCGATTTCCAGAAGTGGGACGACATCCTGCACGACATGGAACAGGCGTGCCGCCGCAAGGACACGGCGGCCGTGGTGCAGCACGACATTGCTTTTCATCGTTCGATCCTGGCCCGCGCCGGGCAGGAAGACCTGCTCACCATCTGGCAAACGCTGGTGGCCCGCGTGCGCTGCCACTTCCAGCGTTCCACCGAGCTGGCGGGCCGCAAACTAACGAGAGTCCACGACGAGCATCGCACCCTGGTGGACGTCTTTCGCGCCGGCAATCGAAACGCTGCCGCCAAGGCCCTGGCCAAACACATCTGGTAGCCTCCGCTGCGCCGCTCGGCTACACTGGCAGCAGATTCGTCGTTCGCCAGAGACTCACCGTGATCGTCGTCGACCAGCTCTCCGTTCGTGCCGGCACGTTCGCGCTCGACGGGATCTCCTTCGAGATCCCCGAAGGGCAGTGCGCCGCCCTCATGGGCAAGACCGGCTCGGGCAAGACCACCATCCTGGAAGCCATCTGCGGGCTGAAACCGATGCGGTCGGGCAGCGTTCGCCTGCACGGCCGGGACGTGACCGGGCTGCGGCCCGCCGAACGCGGCATCGGCTATGTCCCGCAAGATCGGGCCCTGTTCCCGACGATGACCGTGCGCGAACACCTGGCCTTTGCCCTGGTGATTCGCAAGTGGGAGCAGCCCGCGATCGCTGCCCGCGTGCAAGAGCTGGCGGATCTGCTGGGCATCGTCCCCTTGCTCGAACGTCGCCCGCACGGGCTATCCGGCGGCGAAGCGCAGCGCGTGGCCGTGGGCCGGGCCCTCTCGTGCAAGCCCGCTGTCCTGCTGCTCGACGAGCCCCTCAGTGCCCTCGACGAAGAAACCCGCGAAGAAATGTGCCAGCTGCTAACATCGGTCCGCGCGCACACGGGCGTCACCACCCTGCACGTGACCCACAGCCTGGGCGAAGCCAAACGCCTGGCCCACAAGATTCTCTACCTTCGCAACGGCGCGATCGCTTCAGAGTGACAAGAAAGACCCTCGTTCCCACGCTCCGCGTGAGAATGCACCACCGCGACGCTCTGCGTCGTTGAACTTACTGTGAACCATCAACAATGCCTGAACTACCCGAAGTCGAAACCGTGGTCCGTGAACTGCGACCCAGACTGGTGGGCTGTCGCCTCAAGTCCATCCAGGTCAGCCGCAAGCCGCTGCGCAAGCGCTGGCAACGTGGCTGGTCCACTCTCCTCGCCGGCAAGCGCGTGCGGGCCGTCGACCGCCGCGGCAAATGGATCCGCATCACTCTCGACGACGATCTCTTCCTGATCGTCCACCTCGGCATGACCGGGCAGTTCTACGTCGTGCCCGCCGACACGCCGAAGAAACCCCACACGCACATCGTCATCCCCCTCGACCAGGGCCGCCACGAACTGCGCTTCCGCGACGTCCGCCGCTTCGGCAGCGCCACGGTCATGGCCGGCATCGATGTCTGTGATGCCTTCTTCATCGATTCCGGGCTGGGGCCGGAGCCCTTCACGCTCGAAGCGGCTTACTGGCGCGAGCGACTCGCCGCCACCCGCCGCGTGCTCAAGGCGGTCTTGCTCGATCAGACGGTCGTTGCCGGCGTGGGCAACATCTATGCCGACGAGGCGCTCTTCGAAGCCAGACTCCATCCCACCTTGCTGGCTTGCGACCTCTCGCGCCCGCAAGCCGACCGGCTCCGCAAGGCGGTGGTGGCCGTCCTCACCCGCGCCATCGAGAAGCGGGGCTCCAGCATCCGCGACTACATCGGCGGCAACGGCGCGCCGGGCAACTACCAGCACGAGTTCCGCGTCTACGGGCAGACCGGCAAGCCCTGCCCGCGCTGCCAGCAGCCCATCGTCTGCATCCGCCTCGCGGGCCGCTCAACCCATTTCTGTGCGAAATGCCAGCGGCACACACGGTGACCGGCCGCTACCGTTTACGTTCGACCCTCTCCCCCGACTTCGAAACCTGGCTCCGCATTGACCCACCCACCAGACTGACACACCAGACACGTACCGGTCCTCTGCCCGGCGTATTATTCAGTGACAAAGCGCAGCCGTGCGCGATCGTGAGCGCGATGCGTACAAGCGGGTGGTTCAGCGTCAGCTGTAACGGGTTACTGTCGCACAGGCTCACTCTGCACACTTGCACACTTCAAAATCGACGATTTTCACCATAACTTCGGATCTTGCAAGGGTCTGGAGCGAAGCGGCAATGGCCGTCGGAGTGCAAGCGAAGTGTGCAAGCGTCCCGTGAACTGCCAGGCCAAATTCCGTGTGTCAGCAACTTTTGGAGATAACGCAGTGCCAGCAATGACTTGCCGCGACCGGAGATTCTCGCAGTCACGCCTCCAGGCGGGCGAACAGATCATTCAGCGCTTCCGCCATCGAGGGATGGGCAAAGACATTGTCACGCAAAAACGTGTAGGGCAGACCGGCCTGCATGGCGACTTGCACCACCGCCATCATCTCGCCCCCTTCCACGGCCAGGATGGCGGCGCCAAGGATGCGCTCGGTGTCGGCATCGACCACGGCCTTCAGATAGCCCCGCGTTTCATTGCGGGTGCGGGCACGCGGGATCATGCTGGCGGGCATCCGCGCCACGCGGACCTTGTGCCCCAGCTTGCGGGCTTCCTCCTCGGTCAAACCGATGCGGCCCAGTTCGGGATCGATGAACAGAGCGCAGGGGACCACGCGCTCGCGCGTGGTGCGGCGGCCCCCCGCCAGGTTGGTCGCCACGATGCGATAGTCGTCGAGCGAGATGTGCGTGAACTGCGGGCCGCCGTTCACGTCCCCCACGGCCCAGACGTTCTCGGCTGTCGTTTCCAGCTTCTCGTTCACCTTCACGTAGCCTCGCGCATCGACCTCGACGCCCGCGGCTTGCAGGTTCAATTCTTCCGTGTTGGGAATCCGGCCGATGGCCACCAGGAGGTCCGAGCCCGTGACCGACTTCTCCCCGTCGGGCGTCATCAGGTGCAGGCGGACTTCCTGGCCGGATGTGCCTTCGACGCGGCGCAGCTCGGCGCCCATCGTCACGTCGATGCCGTCGTCGGCAAAGAGCCCGAGGATGTGCTCGGCAACGTCCTCGTCTTCGCGGGGCAGGAAGCGCGCGGCCCGCTCGAGCAAGGTGACTTTCGCGCCGAAGCGGTGATACATCTGGGCAAACTCGCAGCCAATGTAGCCGCCGCCCACCACGAGCAAGTGCTCGGGCAGTCGATCGAGCCGCTGGATCGATTCGCTGGTGAGGGGCTGCGCCTCGGCCAGCCCGGACAGCTTCGGCTGGAACGGCCTGGTGCCCGTGTTGATGAGCAAACGGTCGGCGGTGATGTCGGTGCTGCCGCCCGCGTTGAGGGCGACAGACAGGGCTCGCGGCCCGGTAAAGCGGGCCGTGCCCAGCAGCAGCTTCATGCCCGAGCGCTCGAAGTTGGCCTGGTTGGCGCCGACCATGCCCGCCACCACGCCGTCGCGATGCTGCCGGACTGCGACCGGATCAACGCCCTCGAACTGTACGCGCACGCCGTAACGGTCGGCGTGGCGGGCCAGCTCGGCCACCTGCGCACTGCGGACGAGCGTCTTCGTCGGGATGCAGGCCACGTTGATGCACGAGCCGCCGATCATGCCCCGTTCGATCATCACCGTCGAATGTCCGGCGGAAGCCATCTTCATGGCCAGGGTCTTGCCCGCCTTGCCGCCGCCAACGATTGCGTATTCGTAGTGATTGGCCGCCATGGACCAGCTCCTGGTTGTTGTCAGCGTTCTCGGTCGAGGAAGAAGGGCCTGGATAATGTAGTAACTTTGGTCAGATCGAGTTTGCCATGCTTGCCGGGCTACCGGAAAATCGAGTCAAGAGTAGTTGAACCTGGAGGAAAGCAACATGCTGGCACGCACGCTGTTGGCCCTGACTTGCACGTTCTGGCTGGGCGGCCCGCTCGCGGCGCAGGCGCCCGTCTTCAAGGCCGGGTTCGCCGAACGCGACATCACTCCCGAGATCGGCTGCGAAGCGCCGGGCGGCTACGGCAAGTCGTATCACAAGTCCATTCACGATCCCTGCAAGGTGCGGGCCGCCGTCTTCGATGACGGCACCAACTGCGTTGCCCTCGTCGGCCTCGATGCGCTCGCCGTGCATCGCCGCACCGTCGTCAAGGTCCGCCAGGAGATCGCGAAGAAGACCGGCCTGAAGGAAGAGGCCATCTTGCGGGGCGCCTCGCACTCGCACTCCTCCGGGCCGATGTACGGTGTGAGGCCCGGCGACTACGATCACGCGTCCAAGCGGGTGCAGAAGCTTGCCTACGA
>JBFWSD010000641.1:0-4852 GCA_050248575.1 Gemmataceae bacterium | reverse complement strand
CATCGACGACATGATGGGCGCCATGACGCCGCGACTCAACATGACTCCGGAAATGACGGAGCTCTGGTACGCGGGCAACTCGATGGCGGGCGGCATCGGTCTGATCATGACGCCGCTGTCAGCGACGTTGCTTGCCGGCCCCAGCAGCACCGGGCCGTTCATCAAGGTCAGCCCGACCGGCATCACCCTGCAATACGCGCCGGGCATCGCCCTCAACATCGGCCCGGCCGGCGTCACCATGGAATACATGACCAGCAAGGTCAGCGCGTCGGTAGCCGGCGTGGAAATGGCCGCGGTGGCCACCGAGATCGTCATCGCTCCGACCGGCACGATCACCTACACCGCGCCGCTGGCCCACACGCACATGTGAGCCTTCAACAGGAACCTGGAATATGGACGATTTGACCCGGCAAACGCTGGAAAACCTTGCCGAGAAAATGGGCAAGCTGCTCGAGGAACTCGCGCCGCGGCAGGCCGAGTTCAAGAGCAACCCCATGGCCTTCTTCGAGTCCGAACACTTCAAGCCTATCCAGGAAGCGGCCAACCAGACCAAGGGCCTGCTCGAGCAGAGCCAGCAAGAGTTGATCACGCGCCTGGAAGCCTTCAAGGCCAGAGAAGAAACCAAGCTCGAGCAGCTGCTGGCCCGCCAAGCGGAGCGCGACGCGGCCCGGCGCCAGCAGGAAGAACGCGCCGCCTATCACTTCCGCGCTTCCGATCACGGCATGCCGCCCGAGCGCATCGAGCAGCTCATCGACGATATCTTCTCGCACTTCACTCTGCGCACGGACAAGACTTCCACCGACTGGACCAACTGGTAGGAGAAGATCATGCCCTTTCCTGTTGTCGGCGCCATGTCCACCTGTCAGTGCACGTTCGGCGCATTGCCCTGCGCACTGACGGTGACCAGTCAGCAGAAATGGACGTGCAATGGCGTGCTGGTGGCCACCATCATGGACAAGGTGTTTGTGATGCCGACGGCCACGTTCGGCATCTGCACGTCATTGACGAAGCTGGCGGGCGGAGTGCCCACGCCCTGTGCGCCGGCGTTCCCCTTGCCGTGGGCGCCCGGCGCGGGACCGAAGAACACCATCATGGGACTGCCCGTCTTGACCGAAAACTCAGTGCTTCAGTGCATTGCTCCCATTGCCGCGGGCGGGCCAGGGACCATTTCGATTGCTCCCATGGGCAACACCATCCCACCCTTGCCCGTGCCCAAGCTCACGACCTGACACGTTCTTTAAGAATTGATGAAGTCACGCGCCTGTGCGGCCCGCGCGGCGTATGAAATCTGCTGGAGGCTCAAGCGCGATGTATTCACATGGCGCTTGCCGACGCCCCGCTCTCAACAAGTGAGGCAGCATGGCGCATCCCCGGCCCGTCAACCTGCAAACTCCCATCGCTGGCGAGTTCCTGGTCTGGCGTCTCGAGGGAGTCGAGGAACTTGCCCGCCTGCGCCATTGCACTCTCGACGTCGCTACCACCGCCCGGTTCACCTTCGATCAACTCCTCGGTCAGAAAGTCCGCCTCGATTTCCCCATGGGCAAGCATCAGCACTTCCAGCACGGGCTGGTCAAGCACCTGGCGCTGGAAGGGCACGACGACTACTACACCCATTACCGCCTCGAAATCGTCCCGCCGGTGTGGCTGCTCACCCAGCAAGTGCACAGCCGCGTCTTCACCAAGAAATCGATTCCCCAGATCGTCCTGGAACTGCTCAAGGGCCATCAAGTCAAGAACCTGCTGCAGCACCATTACCATGCCCGCGATCACGTCGCTCAGTATCAGGAATCGGACTTTCACTTCCTCAGCCGGCTGCTGGAAGAAGAGGGCATCTATTACTACTTCGACGATACCGAGAGCGACCATCAGCTGGTGCTGGCCGACGATTCGACGCACAGCCCGCATTTGCCCTATCTGGATACAGTGCACTACACGCGCGTGCAGCGCGAAGGGGGCCACGAACACCCGTTGATCGACGAGTGGAAGCTGGCCCAGGGCATCAGCCCGGGCTCGATCCGGGTCTGGGACCACTGCTTCCTCTTGCACGACGCGCAATTGAAGAAGAACTACTATCCGCCGCAAAAGCTGGAGGCCAAGGAGCAGATGGCCCGCAGCGTGAAGGCGGGCGAGTTGAATCTGAAGCTGCGCGGCGTGGGCGACAACTCGAACTTCGAAGTCTTCCATCACCTGCTGGGGTACGGTCATCGTTACGATGCCGTCGACGAAGCGGGCCACGACAAGCCGGAAGATCTGCAACAGATCTTTGCCGACAACGAACGCGCGGCCCAGCTGCTCATGCAAGAAGCCGCCGCCGCAAGCGTTCAGGTGAAAGGGGCAGGCAACTGCCTGCACTTCAGCCCGGGCCATGCCTTCACGCTCGACCATCATCCACAGGGGAACGGCAAGTACTTGCTCACGCGCGTGGAACGCACGGTGGAGGCGCCCTTGCCCCACCGCAACGGCGAAGACAAATGGGAAGCGCGGGTGGAGTTTCACGGTTTGCCTCACGATTTGCCGTTCCGGCCCGCGCGGCGCACGCCCAGGCCAAGGATTCACGGGGCCCAGACCGCCATGGTGGTGGGCGCGGGCGAAACCCCGATCACCTGTGCCACCTACGCACGCGTCAAGGTGCAGTTCCACTGGGACCAGGCGGGCCAGCACGACGGGAGCACCTCACGCTGGGTGCGCGTGGCCCAGCCCTTCGCAGGCAGCGGCTATGGCCAGGTCAACATCCCGCGCGTCGGCCATGAGGTCGTGGTGATCTTCCTCGACGGCGACCCGGATCAGCCGCTGATCGTGGGCAGCGTCTACAACTTTGCCAACCCGCCCTCGCACAGCCTGCCCGATCTTGGCCATTTCCTGGTCAACAAGACCCATGCCCTCGACGGTTCGGGCTACTGCGGCAGCGTCACTTCCGACCAGAGCAGCACGCTGGTGACGCACGTCGGCAACCAGCGACTCGACTCCACGCTCGGCGATCACAACTCGGTCATCGGCGGCACTTACAATCAGGTCTCGTCGAACCGGGTGCGCTTCACCGGCGGACTGCCCCTGGGCAGCGGTGCTGGCGGCGGAGACTCCAGCAGTTCCGAGTCGGAAACCGACCAGTGGGAGAATTTCGGCTGGCACCAGACTTCCGGCAAGGTCGATGGCACGGGCTACGAGCTTGGCTTCACCCTCGGCGTCGAGACCTCCGCCATCCTCGGCCTCAAGGTGGAGGCGGCCTATGGCTACGTCATGGAGATCTTCGTCGATCCGCTCGCGTTCCTGACGGCTGGCCCGCTGGGCGTGCCCGGGCTAGGTTCGATCCTTGGCATCCTGCCCATCCCGCACGTCGCCAAGACCGAGTTCTACGCGGGCAACCGCACCGACTACTACTGCTGGGGCTACAAGGTCACGTGCAACTCCGACGGCGAACGCAAGCTCGACCTGTCGCATGCCACCGGTACCGTGCTCATCCTGAAGAAGGTCGGCAAGGTGCTGGGCTACGCTTTTGCCGTGCTCAGCCTGGCCGACTTCGTCCTCTACGCCTCGGAAGCTTCCAAGATCGGCTCCAGCAAGGGCTGGCGCGACGCGCTGGAAGGCATGGCCATCTCCTCGCTGATCATCCTGGGCGCTGCCGATCTCATCCCCTTCTTCATCTGCTGGTACGAGGACTACCAGAAGACGCAGAAGGAAGCACAGGCAACCAGGGACAAGGCGACCGCCGACCTGGAACTGCAAGCCTACTGGCTCGAAAAAGTCATTGCCGACACCGCCAGCATCATCGCATCCATCGCCGGCGCCAAGAACCCGCAGCAGCACACCGTGCAGTCGAAGGGCGTGCTGCTCCTTCAGGGCCGCAACTGCAATCAACTCTCGGACGAGACGACTTACATCTGCGCCGGCAAGACCGAAGCGACGATGGCCAGCATGATGCTCATCGGCTCGGCGACCGCGAGCATTGATGTGTCGTCGACGGTCACCACGCCCATGCCGGTGGCGCCGGGCATCTACATGGACGTGGGCGCAGCGGGCCCCGGGCTGCGCATGCTGCAAATGCCGCCCGCGGTCTACCTGGGAATTGGCCCGCCGCTCGACTTCACGGGCGAGCTTGCCCGCGTGAACCTGTCCGGGGCGGGCGCCCAGATCTTTGCCGCCGGGAACTCGGAAGCCGGGCTTGGCCTGGCGCTGATGAATCTGCCCGTGCCCTCGGCCACCTTGATCGCCGGCACTGCCGAGGGGCCGTTCGTCAAGCTGGGCGCTACCGGCATCACCATCCAGTTCCTGCCGGGCGTTTCGATCACCCTGGGTGAAACGGGCATCACCCTGACGGCCGGCGCTGCCTCCATCAGCATGCTGGCCGAGGGGGGTACGATCACCGTGAGTGGCTTGACGGCCAGCCTGCTTGGACCGTGAGTGAAGAGGGCAACATGCCGCCAGCGGCACGAGTGTTGATCGAGAGTGCGACGGCGCCGGAAACCTGCCCGATCACGGGCCCGGGCTGCCCCACCGTACTTGTCTGCGGCGAGCCGATTTCTTGCGAGGGCGATGCCGTGGCGGGCGTCATCGGTCCCAATGAATACGCCGGGACGGTCACGATGGGCTCCACCCGGGTCGAAGTGGGCGGCAAGCCGGCCACCTATGTCGGCTCCGTGACCACAGGAGTGTTGACGCCGCCGCCCCCAACCCCGCCCGTGCCCGAAACGCCGGGGGCCATCGTGGCGGGCACACCACCTTGCACGGTGGAAGTCGGGGTCTGAGCGCAGACAAAGAGGAATCGCGATGGAAGACATCACTGCCGGCCAGCTCGAAAAAGTGGCCCTCGAACTCGAGCAACTGCTCGATCGGATGCAGCCCCGCCGCGAGGAAT
>JBFWSD010000640.1:0-4853 GCA_050248575.1 Gemmataceae bacterium | reverse complement strand
GATGCCGAGAAAGCCGGGGGTCAACATCGCCGAGGGCTGGCACAGCAACTTGAAATCCGTGCCGTAGATGTGGGCGTGCCGCGCCGGCACGAAGCCCGTCAAGGCATTGCCGAAATTCAGCGCGAACGAGCCGCGAAACTCTCCCGTGCCGGACAGCACCTCTTGCTGGAGCGAGGTCAGCTTGCCCCCCACCGGATCGGCCCAATCGAAGAAATTGCTGGACATGATGCTCTCCCGTCGCCGCTCAATAGTCGCCGTTGATGCTGAACTGCATGCCGGCTACGTAGTGAAGCTTGTGGTTCTCGCTGTGCTGTCGCTCGTTCTTCTCGGAATGGAGGTGGACGAACTCCTTGCCGGGCGTGTCGTAAATGAAGATCGAGTTGAAGTTCGTGCCCGGGCTGCCGCCATAGATCAGCGACTTGACGCCGGTGATCGTGACGTAGTCGGGCAGTTCCAGCGGCGGCATGTTGACCGCGTTGTAGACGCTGCCCACCACGAGGGGCCGGTCCGGATCGCCGTCTTCAAACGCCACCACCACCTCGTGACCCACGCGGGGCCAGAAGAAGGCGCCCCAGCCCTTGCCCGCCCAGAACTGGGCCACCCGGATCCAGCACGAACAATCGGCCCCTTGATGATCTTGCCGATCCCAGTGAAAGCGGACCTTGATGCGGCCGAACTTGTCGACAAAGACCTCGTTCCCGGCCGGGCCAACCACCGTGGCGGTTTGCGGCCCTTCGATGTGGGGCTGCGGCGTTCGCCGCGCGGGCCGCAAGGGCCACTTCGCCGGCAAACATTCAAAGCGCGTCGCAAACTCGCGCCGCTCGCCCCCCTGCGTCGTGTAAGCTCCCTCGATGGCCGCGGTCAATTCCACACGCGTCAGCACATAGCGATCGGCTTCGCCCGGCGTCGGCGCGCCGTCGAAATGCCTGGTCAGCTGAAACAGCCGGCCGGGCAAGAAGTGCCCGCAGTCTCCCTGGCCGCGCATTCGCAGCTGCGCTGTACTTTCCGCTTCCTGGCGGATGCGGCTGCGCCGTTCCAGATCGTCTTGCAGCTTCTCCAGCCCTTGCGGGTTGACCTTGCCCTCCTTGGTAATCTCCTCGTGATCGTGGGCAAACTCGCCCGGATAGTCGTACACCTCGAGCATCTCGACGCTGTTGATCTTGCGCTGCAGGCTGAGCGGATGGGGCACGGCCCCGGCCTCGACGTCGCCCGAGGCGTTTCGCTCCGCCGTCAGCTTGTCTTCGGGCTTCTCGAAGGTGTAGTCGCGCAACGTGTAGCGATAAGAACCCAGCTCCTGCGTTTGTTCCCATTCGCGAATGGTGGGGGCCACCCGGTCGCCGCCTTGTGCGTCGTCAAAAGCCACCGACGCGAACTGGCTCAGCTCCGGGTAGGCCAGGGCATGATCCGCCAGCACCAGCTGGTGCCCCTTGTCATCGTGCTCGAAGTAGTAAGTGATGCCCTCTTCTTCCATCAGGCGATTCACGAAGTCCCAGTCCGATTCGCGATACTGCACACAATAGTTGCGCTTCGGATAGGTCGCGGTCAGGTGACTGATGACACTGAGCTGCCAGTCGTCACGGCAGACGGTCTGCAAGATCTCGGGCACCGTCTGGTGCTGGAAGATGCGGCTTTGCACGCGGTGAGTCAGCAGCCAGGCCGCGGGCGACAGCACGGCCCGATAACGCAGCAGCTCGCCGAGCCGGCCCCCCTTCGTCACTTCCGTGAGGATCCCGTTTACTTGCCGCCCGCTGCCGTTGGGAAAGGAGATCTTGAGAGTGGCCGCTTGCCCGAGCAGCTTGTCGAAGGGCACGGGCTGCTCGGCCCACAGATCGAGCTCGAAGCGAAACAACCGCGAGACGGCCTCCTCGCCCTTGATCTTCTCCAGGAGCAAGACGTCCTCTCCCAGCGGTGTATGGATGGAGATGCTGCGATTGGCTTGCGTGTACTTGCCCATACGTTCCTCGACAGAGGCTCGGAGCGAGATGATTTGGACTGGAGTTATGTCGGGACAGGTGTTTTCCCCTGGCCGGATTGCTGCCGCGTCCAGGAAGCATACGACCTGATACGCCGAATGTCAGGAACAAGTTCTGCGGGGGACGCCCAAGAATGGAGGCTGCCTTGATGGACAGTCGTCGATTTGCAAAGCGCCAGCGGCTTCAGATCATTCCTTGGGACGATAGGGGACGGCGGGATCATCGGCGACATTGACCCAGACATGAATATGTGGGGACCCTCGGTAGTACCACACGAAAGCCGGCCCTTCAAGGCGCCAGTTGTCCCAGACCTTGTCGTCCCCAAGATCGCCATCGGTGTAGAACGCAAGGCTGCAGCGGTCGAGGCCGCCTTGTTTCGCCAGGCACGCACGCGCCTCGTCCTGGTCCTCGGTGCGGAAGGGGGCAAGCAATTTCTGCAACACGTTTTGCAGTTCCGCCTTCTGGTCGTCACTCAGATCGGTAACAGGAATGCCCGGGAAGCGGCCATCCTTGCCGCGGAAGCCGACCGCCGACTCGAGCGGGCGCGGCGTGACCAGCGCCTTCTTGAGTTGCTTGCCATCGAACATCTTGCACACCGAGTTGGCAGCCAGCCCCTGCGACCAGAAGATGTTTCCCTTGTGGTCCGCAGGTTCAGTGCCGATGAGGTGGCCGTAGAAGATGGGCCCCCCGAAGGCCACGTGGTCGGTGGTGTTGCCGTCTGCGCGCAGCGTCATGTGTCGCCCGGTGATCACGCACTCGAATTGCTTGCTGCCTGGTGTGCCGAAAATGGCCAGCCCTTGCACGGAACCCCAGGGCAGCCCTTCATTGTCGTCCCGGCTTTGTTGCAGGAACTTGCCATACCAGTCGGGGTGAATCAGCCCTTTGAAGATGTCGTGGATCAGCAGTTGCTGCTTGCGCGTGTAAAAGTCGCCGCGAATGGTATGCGGCGTGATGCGCCAGTTGTTGCTGACGTAGCCGCGCAGCAGGCCATGTTCGGGATCCTTGTGATTCCAGTCGAAGCAAACTTCCTTGCGCTGTGCCGGGCTGAGGGATTCGTAGAGGGCGGTGACGGCAGTCTCGGAAGTAGACTTGTTCGAGGGGCCACCACTGCTGCGACCGGGCTGCGTCCCCAGCGTCGTCGCCGCCGCCGCCGCGCCCGCCAGAAATTCTCGTCGATTCGGCTGGTTATCCCGGCATGCCATGATTGCCCCCTTTGCTCGAATGATGCCGGTCGAATTGGGCGTTCCACCTTGTAGGCCCCTCGAAGGAACTATAGGTCAGATCCACGGCGATGTAAAACCGATAGCCCGTGCACGCAACGAACGAAACAGGGTCATGTCGTGCTCGCCGGGAACTAACGAAGAATGGCGTCGAGCGTAGACATGTCGAGACTGTTCTCGACGGCATCGGCGAGGCGTTCGAAACTTTCCTCGAGACTGACGGTGGCATTCCCCGCTTCACGCCAGCCCAGGCTGCGCAGCCAGGCGTGGCGGAAGTGGTCGTTGGCGAACAGGCCGTGGAGATAGCAGCCCCAGATGCGGCCAGCGCCACGCGCGCTGCCATCGACTTCGCGGGCAGCCTGGCCGCTTCTCTCGACGATCTCGAGCCAGGGCCGCGGGCTGGGGGTCCGCCCCATGTGGATCTCGTAGCCCGTCAGTTCTTGCCCGGCGAGCTCAGCCAGCCAGCCGCTGCTTGCCGCGATCCGCGCCCTGGCCTGATGCGTCGCCTTGGCAGCCACGAAGGTCGTTTCCACGGGCAGCAAACCCAGCCCGGCGATCGCGCGCGCGCTCGATTCGACCCGGTCTGGATCCAGGATGCGTGTGCCCAGCATCTGGTAGCCGCCGCAAATCCCGACGATGGCTACGCCATCCTTCGCGAGCTGGCTGATCGTGTGGGCCAGTCCTTGCTGGCCCAGCCAGTCGAGGTCGCCCGCCGTGCTCTTGGTGCCGGGCAGGATGATGGCATGGGGCCGCCCCAGTTCTGCCACGCTCGCAACATAGCGAACCTGCACCTCAGCTTCACCTTGAAGTGCATCGAAATCATCGAAGTTCGAAATGCGCGGCAACCGGATCACCGCGATGTCGATGACGTCTTGCCTTGCCACGCCATGCCTCTTCGCGGCATCGAGGGCCACCGCGTCTTCCTCGGGCAGGCGCAAATCCTGCAAATACGGAATCACGCCCAGCACGGGCAGCCCGCTTCGCTCTTCGAGAATGCGGATGCCGTCCGTGAAGAGGGTCGGATCGCCCCGGAACTTGTTGACGATCAGCCCGCGCACCAGGCGGCGCTCCTCTTCCTCGAGCAGCCACAGTGTGCCGAGGAGCTGGGCAAAGACGCCGCCGCGATCGATGTCGCCCGCCAGCAGCACCGGACACTGCGCATGCCGCGCCAGGGCCATGTTGACCATGTCGCCGGCGCGCAAGTTCAGCTCGACCGGGCTGCCCGCGCCTTCGATGATCACCAGCTCGTAGTGCTGCCTGAGCCGATCGAGGGCCCCGGTGATTGCAGGCCAGAGCTGAGCGCGATGCTGGTAGTAGCCGCGCGCGGGCAGCGTCTTCCAGGGCCGCCCCATCAACACGACCTGCGCGCGGGCATCGGCTTCCGGCTTGAGCAAGACCGGATTGAGATCGGCCGTGGGCACCATCCGCGCCGCCATCGCTTGCACGGCCTGGGCGCGGCCAATCTCGGCCCCGTCCGGGCAGACGGCCGCGTTGTTCGACATATTCTGCGCCTTGAAGGGAGCCACCTTCACGCCGCGCCGCGTAAAGATGCGGCACAACGCCGCCACCAGCAGGCTCTTGCCTACCGACGAGCTCGTCCCCTGAATCATCCAGGTCTTCATGCAATGCCGAAGGTCGAATGCCGCAAGCCGGATCAAGT
>JBFWSD010000639.1:0-4864 GCA_050248575.1 Gemmataceae bacterium | reverse complement strand
CGCCGCCATTCGTCGAGGGGCATGTCCATGACGGATTGCGAGGCCGCTACGCCAGCGTTGTTGACGGCCACATCAAGATGGTCGAAGTCGCGAAGTACCTTGTCGATCAACTCCTTCCAGCTCACTTCCTGGCTGACATCGAGGGCATGGAACACTGCCTTGCCATCGTTGCGGGCGATCTCTTCAACCACCTGCTGCCCAGGCTCGGCAGCAATGTCCGCAACAACCACCGTCGCACCTTCCTGGGATAGCAGCAGGGCGGTTGCCCTCCCGATACCGGAAGCGGCACCCGTGACCAGTACCACCTTGTTGGCAACTCGTCCGCCTGGAGTCATGATATTCTCCGACCATCGCTTACGTAGGCGTTCATTCTATGAGCGCTGAATAAAATGCCTCTTCTCGGTAGACGCTGTTGCCCCGCGCAGGACCATTCGTGTCGATTCGTGCTTGATCGGTCTTTATGCACGGCTCTTTTTCGATCCCGTGCGCGCGAAGGACCGAAATGACATTCGTGTCGATTCGTGGTCCAACGGACAGACAAGCCTGACACGTACTTTTCCCCGGCCCAGCGCAGCATTATGGGAAAGTGGCCCGCTGCGCATGTGCCATTCAGCTGCGTCCCCCTTTTCCGCACGTGTGTGGGTGATGAAGGTAAATGTGATGGAGTGAGTGCCGTTGCGAGGCGTTGCCGAATCCGTGTCTGCAACAGAAGTCATATGGGGGTCAGAATTTACGGCATGAGTACGCGGGCCACGGCCTGGGGGCTTGCACACTCGCAATTTCGGCGATTTTCGCCTTAAATCCTCAGGCGGCAATGACCTGTGGCGACTTACACAACAGGCTTCATTGTGCAAGCGAAGTGTGCAAGCAGTCGGTTCTCGGACAGACAAACCTGACACGTACTTTTCCCCGGCCCGGCGCATCATTATGGGAAATTAGCCCGCTGCGCGCAGCGAACGGGAGGTCGAATGATTCTGTCAACCAATGTCGCTCCGTGTCACAACCAGATGCGAAAGTCGTGTGGCCATCGCAACTTGGGGCGTTTGTTTGCGCACTTTTTGATTTTCGGGGTGGGTGATTTGACGCAAAGCAAAATCCTGCAAAGGCTAAGAGCGATCAGGAATAGGCTTCCATTGCGCAAACGGAGACGCAACCTGGCAAGGGAGACCCACGGTCAGAACTGGTGTGCGCGGGCCAAGATGTCTTCGTTGAGGCTGGCTCGTCCGTGAGCCTTCTCACTTCGTAACTTCTACGGTGATGGTGTTCGATGTGATCGACCCGGCCCACATTGGCGTCTTCTTGAATCTCTCAATGAGCGCCGCCTCGCTTGTTTCCTCGTAGAGCCCGGTGATCTTGTAGATGCCGGGGGTGGTCGTGTCGAGGCCAAGCGCCTTCAGTGATTTCCTGGTATCGCCTTCGACCCAATTCGGCAGATGGTACGGTTTGTCGGCGGTGATCTCTACCGGATGAGGAACGTTCTTGTCCCATGCATTGATGACTTTGGGCCGCAGCAAAGTGGTCTTCCCATCGGGGGTGGTCACGAAGAAGGCGTGATTGCGATAGCCATTGGAATACTTGCCGTCCCAGACAAAAACGCTGTTGACGTTCCCGAACTTGTTGGGCTTGGCCCTGCCGGGCTCGGCCAGTTGCAGAGCGAAATCGATGAGGATATCGTCGCCGGACTTGATGGTGGTCGTCTTGTGCGTGATGGCGGCTTGCAGGCCGTCCACGATGTCGCTCCCGTCCTTGCTGCCGAGAGTGGCCGAGAATTCGGTGACGACGGCAGAGCGGGCTGCTTCCGTGGGCAACGAAGTAACCGTGACGTTGATCTCAGGCATGGCGGGAACGACGGTATAGATGAACTTCATCGAGGGCCATTCCAGGCCATCCACCGGGCCGTTGTACCATCGGAACGAGAATTCGAGGGAAGGTGGCCTGGCCGCAAGATCGGACCTGGCGAGCGTGAGCGAGTTGTTACTGCTGCCGCCCATAGCATAAATCAACACGACCGACTCTCTGGCGAAGTCGATCTTGGGCAATGGCTTGTCGGGTGTCAGTTCGGGCGCTCGACTTTTCAACTCGTTGAATCGGGCTTCGGAACGAATGAACAAGACACCGTGGCGACCGAGCACAGCGGCGGTTTTGAGGGCGTCGTGACCAGGCTTGCGGATCGTGCCGGGAAACACCTGTGGCTCCTTCACCGGGTCCAGGATGGGAACGTAGCTTTCGAATGCCGAAGTACGGTCGCTGAACAGCCCGTGACCGGCACCAAACCCACCAAGAATGACACCGACGACCAGTACGACCGCCATCACGCCCTTGACCTTGCTCACGAACATGGCTCGCACCACTCCTTCCGTCAATGCAATCACCCGTGTTGAAATCAAGCCCGCCGAAACCGCTTGCTCAGCCAGCATGTTCGTGGCTTTTATTGTGGACGCCACCAGTGGGGCCGGTGCGGACGCTGACGCACTTTGAGACAAGCTTGCCGCCAATGCCGCGACCGACATCGCCACGCCCCGCTTTGCCAGACGCTTTGCCAGCATCTCCCTGGCTCGCGCCAACCGTCCTGCCACCGTGCCTTCGGAGACGCCGAATTGCTGGGCCAGTTCTTTGCGGGTCTTGCCCTCCAGATCGCCCAGGACGATCACGAGCCGGTGCTTGGCGGGCAAGCGATTCAACTCTTGATCCAGGAGCGAGTGGAAGTCATCGTCACTGGCCCCGTTCACGACAGGATCGGGCATGTCTGTCACCTGTTTCTCACGACTTCCTTTCTTTGCCGCCATCGCCCGCACCCTCACCGCCGTCTGGTAGGCGACGCCGTAGAGCCAGTTGCCGACCGCTTCCCTTGGCTTCACCGAAGCCGCCTTGCGAACCAGGACGAGGAACGTTGCCTGAAACGCATCCTCGGCGTCGTGGTGGCTGCGGAGCAGGCGGCAACACACGCCCCAGACCATCGCGGCGTGTCGCTGCACCAGTGCTGCAAGGGAAGCCTGGTCCCGCCCGTCGAGGAAGAGGGTCAGCAATTCCCCATCGGTCATCCCGGCCCCGTCGTGGCCGAAAGCTGTACGAAGACGCTGGAGGACCGTACTCATCGGACTGGTTGCCATCGTCACAAACCCCGTCGCAGTCGTGTTCTACCTTTTATTCCTCGATGCCCTGCGGATTGTGCGCTATTCTGACGAATTTTTCTGGGAAGGACAAACTTGCTCCTGGGAGAGGTGGCCGCCACAGTTCGTGGCCCCGAACCGCATGCAGGCTTGGAAGGGAAGTGCGGGAACTAGACCCTGAGTATGGCGCAGCGATCTTTCAAGTCGGCAGCAATTTTCCCGAGATCACGCTACGACAGCTTGATGGTAGCGCCGAAGCGTGCTCACCGTCGCCGCGCCGCGATCTCCAACCCTGTCAAGGTGCCAGTGCTCGAGCCGAACCGGTCTACCGGCACGTCGAGGCGCTGCAACATGCTGAGGTAGAGGTTGGACAAAGGGGGCGGCTTGTCGGGGTCAAAGGCCAGGTGCTGGCCATGCTTGAAGCCGCCGCCCGCGAGCAGGACGGGCAGGCTCTTCACCGCGTGCGTGCTGGCATTGCCCAGGTTGCTGCTGAAGAAAACCATGGTGCGATCGAGCAAAGTGTCGCCTTCCTCTTTCGTCTCCTTGAGCTTCATGAGGAAGTCGCGCAGCGTTTTGATCTTCTCCAGCTCGACCTTTCTGAGCTGCTCGATCTTGGCGGGATCCTTGCCGTGGTGCGACAGGTCGTGGTGGCCGAGCGACACGCCCGGAATCGGCGGCACACCGCTCGTGCCCAGCAGTGTGAGCGTGACCAGGCGTGTGGAATCGGTTTGCAGGGCCAGGTGGATCAGGTCGAACCAGACACGGGTCTTGGCGACCAGGTCGGTGGGGTTGGACACGTTCTGGGGCGGCTTGGCGTCGACTTTCGGTTTGGGCTTGCGCGACCATGCCTCGGCCTGGGCCAGCCGCTGCTCGAGCTCGCGGACACTGGTGAAGTATTCGTCAAGCTTGTCGCGATCGGCGGCGCCGAGCGTGGGGGTAAGTTGTCTGGTCTGTTCGCGAACGGTATCGAGGATGCTTTGCCCATCGCGCAGCCTGCGGGCCTGGGCTTGCACTTCCTCCGGGCGGCCTTCCAGGAAGAGGCGGGCGAAGACGGCCGAGGGAAACGCATCGGCGGGCACAGGCGCCCCGGAGCGAGTGTAGGACAGGCCTTGCCCCTCACAGGCGAGGGGCAACGTGGTGAAACGTGTCTGCCCGCGCAGATGATCGGCCGCCAGCTGGTCGAGCGAGATCGTATTGCGGAAGCCAGCGCGGCGTTCCGGGTGTGGTGCCGCCGTCAAGAAGCTGAACATCGAATCGTGACTCGGTCCCACTTCTGGATGCGCCAGCCCGGAGATCACACTGAAGTCCTCGCGCAGCTCCTTCAGGATCTCGAGGTAAGGGCTGGGCTGGTAGTCCTTGCCCGCCTTCTCGGGGAAGAAAAAGGGCGGGTGCAGCCCGAGTGGCGTGCAAATGCAGACCATGCGCCGCCTGGGCCTGACGGCTCCGGCGGCCGGGGCAAAGACCTCGAGACAGGGCAATGCCAGCGTGACGCCGGCAGCACGCAGAAACTTGCGACGGGAAAGCCTCATGTGCGACTCCTGTTTGCCCAGTTACTTGTGCTGGAACAGCCTGCTTTGCACGATCGCGTGCACGAGGGCTCGGAACCCGTAGTTCTTGTCCTTGACCTGGCGGACGATGGCTTCCACTTCTTGCTGGTCGGCGGCTTGCGGCGCAGCGCCTGTCCCGTAGGTCACCAGCTTCACGGTCAGGGCGCGGGCAAGCTGGTCCTTGTCCTTCAGCAGGATCTGCTTGAA
>JBFWSD010000638.1:0-4871 GCA_050248575.1 Gemmataceae bacterium | reverse complement strand
GGCGAAGCAGCAGCGTGTACTTGCCGGGCGGCACGTTGTCGATGCGGAAGCGGCCCGTGTCGTCCGTGATCGCGAACCACGGGTGCTTCACCACATAGACCCAGGCCCGCATCCAGAAGTGCATCGAACAGCCGATCTGCACGGGCAGCTTTTGCGGCACGAACTCCACCTCCACTGGCATGCCCGGCGTGGCAATCACGTTGAGCTGGTTCTTCTCCACTGTGGAGACGGCTTGAATGCTGTGGTTGAAGTGGTCGTTGTTCTCGAAACGGACTTTCTGGCCTTGCCGGATGGCTATGACGCGCGGCACGAAGGTCATCGACTTCTGGTCGATGAGGGCAGCCCGCACATCCTCGACCGGCTGCTGCGCCGGGGCGTTGTCGATGGTGATGAAGACGTGCCGCAGGCCTTTGGTCTTCGGGTCGATATCGATCTCGCGCATCTCGATCGGGCCGGTATCGGTCATGACCTGCTTGGCCTTGGGGACCTCGCCCGTGTAGCGGATGAGGCCGGTGATGCTGCCCGCGGGCTCGGCGGCCCAGCCCGGGCCAGCTAGCATCAAGAAAACGAGCGTCCAAAGCTTGTGTCGCATGCCCGCTCCGTGAGTATGTAATCTCAGGTTTGGTCCCAGCCCTCGACGGCCTCGCGCAGCTCGTCGAGCGTCAGCCGTCGCACCGGCACTTGCACCCAGCTCGTCACCAGCAGGGCAATCGAACTGCGGGCCGTCCAGACGCGCTCCACTTCCATCTCCAGGCGGCGAATCCAGAACGGGACGTAGTCGAGACCGGCCCCTGACGGGCTGGCACACCACGGGCCAAGTTCTTCTTCCAGCCGTCGAAAGGCGCGGCGCTCGCCCGTGAGCGCCTCGTCCATGGCCGGCTTGACGCGGGCACACAGCCGGTCCAGGTCGAGCGGCTTGACGAAGCGCTCGTGGATGCGATCGCTGACGGTGCCGAGCCGCATGCCGTGCTCGCGTTCGAGCTTCTCCAGGCTGGCCACGTGCTCGTTTGCGGTTTTCTCCACGTAGTCGACAAACGCCTCGCGCCAGCGGGCCGCTATCCCGTAGCCATCCTTGCGGACCAGCACTTCGTGCACCAGCACCAGGGGCTGCAAGTTCCAGGCTTGCCGGTTGTAGCTCCATTTGAGGCGCAGGAAATCGAGCAGCAGGTAGAGGTTCTCGCCGAAATCGGAATGGGCCGTGGTGGCGTTGAAGTCCTTCCATTCCTCGAAGTTCTCGACGAGGGCAGCCAGCACGAACTCGAGGCAGCGGGCCGCCCGCGCCCGGGGCATGGCCTCACTGTCGAGGTCGTCGACTAGCCGCACCGGATGAAGCGGATCGCGCTCGCTGCCCAGGTATTCGAGATAATTCTCCACGCCGTTGTGCAGGATGCTGCGGAAGTTGGCCAGGTTCATGAACTGCGGATGGAACAGGTCGTGGCCATAGCGGCGGATGAAGTCGCAGACGTCGTGCCAGTCGGATTCGCTGCGAAAGGTATCGAAGACGGTGAGGGGCTGCCCGCGCACGTGTTCGAGCCAGAGCCGCACGAACGGGGTCGACACTTTTTCGAGCAGATCGGCAAAGCGGCGTTCGTCGTCGCTGGTGGGCGGGCCGGCTACTTCCCCCATCTGGGCAGAATCCACGACGGCCTCGAAGACCGCCTGACACGCTGTCTGGAAGAGAGCGTTGAAGTGGGTGATGCCGCGGCGGGCCGCCGCACGCAAGAGCTGGAACGACTCGCGCAGCAATCCGAGGCGCGGCAAGGTGGCCAGCATGGCCCGCAACACGCTCTGGGCAAAGCGAACGCGCAGAATGGCGCGGGGCCGGGCCCCTTCAGCCAGCGGCACGTCGAAGAGCGACTCGTCACCGAAGCGTTCGAGGAATTCGGGCAGCGCGGCCCGGGCACGTTCGGCATCCCCGGCGAGCACGGCTTGCTCGATCTTGCCCGCGCTGGCGGCCCACTCCGGCAAGGCGGGCGGCGCGGCCATGCTGCCGTCGGCCAGCTTGGTCCAGAGCGACGCCGTCGCCAGCAACGTGTCGTGGCACGTACCGATCGCCTGATAGACCAGCTGTTCCTTCAGCATCAGGCGATTGTGGTGCTCGAGGTTGCTGTCGTGGCTGCCGCTGGCGGCGGGGACGCGCACGTTGAAGATCCCGTCGAGCAGAGTGAGGAGCTGTTCGAGGTTGCTCCGCGCCGTCTCCAGCCAGGGGGCCAGATCTTCCCGCTGGGGATGCTTCTGCACCGCCACTTGCCAGAGATGGGCCAGCGTGGTCAGGAAACGCAGGCGCGTGGACAGCCGCGGGGCTTCATCTTCGAGGCGGAAGTGCTCGCGCGGCATGGGCAGGCTTTCGGCCACGGCCCCTTCGGCGTCGTCGCCCGTGCCGGTGCTGTCCTTGTAAGTGACCCCTTCGTAGGCAGCACCGTAGAGATCGTCGGGGTCGCCGCCGTTGTCGCTGCCGTTGTCGTCGCCATTCTCGGCAGGCGTCGGCCTTTCCAGCTTGGGAATTCGCCAGTATTCCTCGGCGTTGGCTTCGAGGTAGTCGAAGAACTTCTTGACGAGGCCGGCCCGCTCGGGGTCGTCGCTGCCTGCACTGGCCGCGAGCATCCAGCGCAGGGCAAGATCATGGAAGGAGTATTCGCCATCCTCGAGCGGGACGTGCTCGGCCTGCCCGAGCCAGGTCATGAGCAGGGCCATCGAGCCACGGAAGTCTTCCTTGCGCAGGAGCGTATCGACCACCAGGGCAAACGCCTTGGGCGATTGCAGCGAAGCCTGCTGTTCGCGCCAGAAGGCGAGGTCGGCGCTGGCCTCGCCGCGGTCGTGCCAGAGGGCCAGGGCATCAGCCACCTGTTCGGCGGAGCCGGCGGCCAGGCCGCCGTGCAGCCCGCGCACATCACTGACCGACGTGGAGGCGAACTGGTCCCACCAGTTCGCCAGCCGGCGCATGGCTTCATTCAGCTTGGGGGCCAGTTCCTTGTGTCCGGCGCTGGCCGATTCGCTCGACAGCCGGGCATACAGGCTGAACAGGTCCCCCACCACGCCGGTCAGTTCATCGAGTCGCACGTCGCGAATCGCGTCTTGCTGCGAGGCAAAGAGCGGATAGAGCCCCTGGAAGCCAAGGATGTTCCACGGGTCGGGCAAGGCGCCGCAGGCAATGCCGCGATGCAGGAGGTCCTCGATCTCCGGCAAGAGCCGCGCGGCTTCGACCAGCTGCCCGCGCTGGACCAACAAACGGCCCGTGGCCAGCCGGGTCTGAATCTCGCTCAGCATGCGCAGCGAGGCCGTCGGGATCTGCTGGGCTTGCAGGCGGCTTTCTTCCGAGAAACCCATGCTGGCAAAGATGAGGGCTAACCGCCGCTGTTGCAGCTGCCGCGCACGATGATGGGCCAGGAACTGATTGAGATGCTGCCGCGCCGCGCCGAAGGGCTGCCGCAAGCGATCCCGCTCTTGACGCAGACGGTCGCCATGAGCGTCGCGCAGGCCGGCCAGCAAGTACTCGTAAAAAGTTTCTCGATAGCGGGCAATCTTGGGCATGAGATCGCGCCCCAGCGAAGTTACCGAGCTATGACTGCTCGGACTGGCCCCACTCACGCCACTGGCCATCAACATGGTGCCCGCCAGCACGGCCGCCGCTTCGAGGAGATGTTCGCGACGTTCGTTCGCCGGAGCACTGCCCACGCGTTCCAGGAGTGCCTCGAGCACCACACGGCGCACCACAAAGCGGCAATACTGCCCCTGGTCGTCGAGATGATGCGGATCCCATTCGCCGAAGACATAGTTGGGCCGCCGGTTCGCCGGGTGGCCGTGATCGTAGGCGCGTGGATCGAGGGCCAGTTCGCTCAACTGCTCGAGATCGAAATAGGCTTCACGCCGCAGGGCAGGATCGGTCTCGGCCAGCAGCGCGAGCGCGCGTTCGAGCAGCTCGCGATACGGGCCGTGCGCGGCCCCGGCCCCTTTCAAGTAAAGCGGGATCGGCCTGACCCGCTCGTGATCGTAGGGCTCGCCGCGCGGGCGGTTCTCGAGCACCGCAATCGGCCGATAACCGACGAAGTCGTTGAGCTGGTGCAGTGCCCCTTTCACGATCCGCTCGGTTTCACGCCAGGGGCCGCCCTGGGAAAGCACCGCCTCGGCCGCCCGCGCCAGGAAGAAGGGCTGGAACAGATCCCTGTCTTCCAGGTGGAAGAGGAGGTCGACGTGATGGCGGCGATAGGCGGAAAGGAGCTTGTCAAAGGCGATGTCGATGACGGCGGCCGCCTGCGTGGATTCGCGGAAGGGCCCGTCGGCGTCGCCGCGCAGCTCCTCGAGGCGTGAGCGCAGCAGGTCGCGCAGCGCCAGCCAGGGCTGGGAAGCTTCCTGCGCAGCGACGACGGCAAAGGCGTCGTTGAGCTGCTTCTGAAAACGGGCGTCGGGCTTGCCCGTCGAGAAGTTGAGGAAGCCGAGCAGCTGGGTGGTGGCTGTCCGCTCCAGGTTGTCGAAACGATTTTGCACGCGAACCTCTCCGTGGTTGTTGCCCCTTCAGTTATACGTCATGGAGAGGGGGGATAGGAATGCCGAATCAGACCCCCGGGTGTGGTTTCTTTGCCGGCGCGAAAGTCCGTTGCTGTACGCCGCTTCCAGACATTCTGCTTGGCGCGGCTGATCGTACAGGCAACACTGAGATGGTACGGTCATACCCACATTCGCGTCGCGCAGGCAGCGTAGCGCGAAGGGGCCAACCTTTGCGGGTCTTGCCCATGAATGCCAGGCTGGTTGCGAGCACCCTGCTAGCGGTGCTGGCTGTTTCGCTTTGCATGCACGGTGCGGAACCGGCCCCGAAGCCGCTTGCGCCGGCCGCGGAAAAGTTCTTCGAAGAACGCGTGCGGCCCGTCCTTGTC
>JBFWSD010000637.1:0-4875 GCA_050248575.1 Gemmataceae bacterium | reverse complement strand
CATCGAGCCGTTCAGGGCGTGGCCCATGTGCAGGGCGCCGGTGACGTTGGGCGGGGGAATCACGATGCAGAACGCCTGCCGGTTGGGGTCGGGCCGACTATGGAAGAAGCCATGCTCTTCCCAGTAAGGGAGCCACTTCTGCTGGGCTTCCTTCGGATCGTACTGCTTGGCAAGTTCGGTCATGACGGACTGGTCCTTCGAAGAACGGGCGAGCTTCGTGAGCCAGGACATTGTATTCGGCTGCCGCCGGCCATAAAGGCGGAGTGCTCTTCAGGAAAGACGTGTCGAGGCGGGCGCTGGTTCGCCGGGCGGCCCGTCTGGTCAAGCAGCGGCGACTTCTGGTACAGTACCACCACTCATCCAGCCAGCCAGGAGGGCAGCATGCGGCGAGATCTGCGAAACAAGCGAGTTCTGGTAACCGGCGCGTCGAGTGGTATCGGCAATGCCGTGGCACGCGGTGCGGCCCGGCGCGGCGCGAAGCTCGCGCTGACGGGCCGAGCCGCGGAGCGACTCGAAGCCCTGGCCGCCGAGTTGAAGAAACAGGGCAGCGATGCCGTGGTGGTGCCCGCCGACCTCACGCGCGACGAGGATCGCCAGAAGCTGGTGGCCGAGGTGGCCGATCGGCTGGGCGGTCTCGATGTGCTGGTCAACGTGGCCGGCGTGGCCAGCTTCGGCCACTTCGCCGACTCCACCGAAGAGATCCTGCGGCAGATCATGGAGGTGAACTTCTTCGCGCCGGTCGAGCTGACGCGGGCAGCGTTGCCCCACCTGAGAAAGGGGCAGCAGCCCGCCGTGATGATGGTCTCGTCGATGTGCGGGCGGCGCGGCATGCCGGCCTGGCCCGAGTACTCGGCGAGCAAGTTTGCCCTGTGCGGCATGACCGAGGCGTTCCGGGGAGAGTTTGCCCGCTTCGACGTGGACATCTTGCTCGTCGTGCCCGGGCTGACGCGCAGCAACCTCAACCGCAACCTGCTCCGCAACGAAGGCAAGATGAAGATCCCCTTCGACGGCGGCATGCCGGTCGAAGAAGTTGGTGAGAACATCCTCAAGGCCATCGAGGCCAACCGCCTGGAAACCGTGCTCGGCGGCGAGGCCCGCAAGATCCTGTTCATGCACCGATTCTTCCCGCGCCTGACCGACCTGCTGATCATCCGCCGCGTGAAGAAGCTGTACAGCTCATGACTTCGAGGCCGGGCGGATGCACGCGCCGTTTTCATGTATAATGAGCGGCATGCGTAATCCCAAGCAGATGACCGAGTGGCTCGAGTTGGACTACTTCGAGCGGCCGAGAAAGCTGCGGCGCTGGAAGCGCTGGCTGCTGTTGATCGTGCTGGTGGCGTCCGGCGCGTCCGTGGCCTGTGCCTTCCTGCCCTACAACAAGCCCGCGTTCCAGGCCGGGCCGGTCTCGGAACCGCATGCCCTGTTCCAGCACGATTGCCAGGCCTGCCATGTGGAGCCGTTCGCCACCACGAAACGGCTGGTGCCCGGTCTCGATGCGCATACCAGCATGGACATGGCTTGCGAAAAGTGCCACGCCGGGCCGCCCCATCACCTCGATGTCGCTTCCTATCAGCCCGGCTGCGCGGTCTGCCACCGCGAGCATCGCGGACTCGAACAGCTGGTCCGGGTCGACGATCGCAGCTGCACGAACTGTCATGGCAACCTCGCGGCGGCCAGCAAGCCCGAGGCGCGAACTGCTTATCAAGACGTCACCGCCTTCGCCTCGGGCCAGCATCCCGAGTTCAATCTCTGGCGCTCCAAGGTCGTCGATCCGGGCACGCTTCGCTTCAATCATGCCCTGCACCTCGACGAGGTGGGCGTCGCCGACGCCACGGGCAGCAAGCAGGTGCTCGATTGTCAGTCGTGCCACAAGCCGGACGACTCGGGCCGCTTCATGAAGCCCGTCACCTACCAGCAGCACTGCCAGCAGTGTCACCAGCTACGCGTCGCCGTGGTGGGCGACTGGACCACGGAGGCACAGAAGAAGGCGGCGTCTGCATTCCAGCAGCTGCCCGCGCCGCACGACAAGCCGATGCTGGTGCGGGGCACGCTGCAGGCCCGCTATCTGGATTTCGTGAGACAGAATCCCGAAGTGATCGGGCAGGAGGCTGCCAGCGCCGGGCGGCCGATTCCGGGCAATCCGCCGCCGCGCCAGGTCATCGACGATCAGTTTTCCTGGGTGAACGGCCAGCTCGACAAGGCGGAACGGCTGCTCTTCCAGGGGGGCGGCGGCTGCCAGTATTGCCATCAAGTCGCCAGCTGGCAAAAGGACGGGCTGCCCGTGATTGCCGATCCGAACATGCAGAAACGCTGGTTCAAGTCGGCCCGCTTCGGGCACGATAGCCACCGGTTGCTCGACTGCCAGCAGTGCCACGCCTCGAAGCAGAGCAGCCAGTCGGCCGACGTGTTGATGCCGGACGTGAACAGTTGCCTGCAATGTCATCGGCCCGGGGCAGCGCGCAGCGACTGTGCGCTGTGCCATACTTATCATGACCGCGAACGTGAGGGGGCTTTCCGCGGCACTCTCACCATCAAGGACTGCACCAGAGGAGCATCATGGCCAAGGTAATCAATCCCGAGGCCGAACTCGAGGCGCGCGAGACCGACTTGCCCTTGCGCGACGAAGAGTTCCTGGATATCTCGCTGTTCGATGGGCTGAAGCGGAAACCGAGCATCGACAAGTTTCCCGGCGCCATCAAGCTGCGGCGCTATCGCCAGGGAGAGGCGATCACGCGGCAAGGGGAAGCGGGCTGGACCGCTTTCTATCTGCTTACCAGCGAAGACGTGGCAGCGCTGGCCGACAAGCAGGCGTCGCTGTCCCGCGATCGGGACAAGCGCGACTGGCAGGCCATCGCCGCCGAGCATCGGCAGCGCAGCTCGCAATCGCAGCCCCTCGAGCGGGCGCCGGTGCGCAAGGTGTGTGGCGTGTATCTGTCGGTGGCGCCGCGCAAGCGCAAGCGGCAGAGCTGGTTCCAGCGCTGGTTTGGCGGCGGGCAGATTGCGGAGCGGCAGCAGCCCGAAAGCATCGTGATCGACGGCCCGACCGACATCAACTACCAGTCGCTGAAGGCCGACCTCTTCGAAGGCGAGCTGTTCGGCGAGCAGAGCTGCCTGTTCAACACACCGCGTTCGGCCACCGTGGTGGCGGAACGCGACTGTTATGTGCTGGAGATGCTCCGCAACATTCTCGATCAGCTGCAGAAGGACCCGGCCTACAAGGCGCGCATGGACGAGGTGTATCGCAAGCGCGTCTTCGAGATTCACCTGCGCCGACTGTCCATCTTCAGCGACCTGACCGAGCAGCAATTCCTGAGGCTGCGCGACAAGTTCGAGCTGATCACCTTCGAACAAGGGCAGATCCTGTTCGACGAGCACGACCGGCCCGACAGCATTTACATCGTGCGCAACGGGCTGGTCAAGGAGGTGAAGAAGTCGTCGGCCTTGCTGAGTCAAGAAAGCATCCGCAACTGGGACGGGCTGTGCATGGCGCTCAAGGAAGCACAGGCAGCCACGCCGCTGGGCAAGATTGGCGCACTCCTGGATGAGACGACGCGGGCCCTCATCGCGAACTATCAGAGCGGCCGCGAGCTGCCGGCGGCCACGCAGCAAGAATTGCTCTACGGCATCAATGAGGTCATCAAGAAGAAGGACCTGGCGGATGCCAAGGAACTGGCCCCGATCCTGGAGAGCGGCGAGTTCCTGGCCAGGGTGGAGGACCTGCCTCCGAAGCGTAAAGATCTGAGCGAGCAAGATTTGCGCCGCTACAATCGTCACTTGCTTGATCTGGCCTTTGGCCGCCCGATTCGCGAATACCGCAAGCGCGTCGGCCCGGAGTGCGTGCTCTCTTACATGAGCAAGGGCGATTACCTGGGCGAGATCGGGCTGATCCTGGGCGAATCGCGCACCTCGACCTGCGTGGCTTTCGGCCATCCGCAGGCGAAGGAAGCCACTCCCCTCGAGGTTGTGCGGATCAGCAGCGAGACGTTCCAGAGCATCCTGCGCGAATCGCCCCAGGTGCGCAAGAAAGTGGAGCAAAAGGCCAAGGAACGGCACGCCCAGAGCCTGGAACGGGCCAAGATGAAAGTCTGGGAAGAAGACAACGACATCCTCACCTCGGACAAGGCCGAGAAGCTCGGGCTGGTTCAAGGGCAGCGGCTCATGCTCATCGACCTCGACCGCTGCACGCGCTGCGACGAATGCGTCCGGGCCTGCGTGAACGCGCACGACGACGGGTACAGCCGTCTCTTCCTGGACGGGCCGCGCTTCGATCGCTACCTGGTGCCGCTCTCGTGCCGCTCGTGCCTCGACCCGGTGTGCATGATTGGCTGCCCGGTGGGCTCGATCCACCGCGGCGACAACGGGCAGATGATCATCGAGGACTGGTGCATCGGCTGCGGCCTGTGCGCCAAGAATTGCCCGTATGGATCGATCCAGATGCACGATATCGGCATCATCCCTGAAGATGCGCGGGGCTGGCGCTACAGCCCGGAAGACCTGGTCAAGGACGCCAGCTGGTTCAGCCCGCGGGCCAAGGACCATCACTGGCTGGCCGATCCCGGCCCGTTCAGCCACGACGCGATCTTCCAGCAGGCCATCCGCAATTATCGCCGCGCACAAGCGAAGAATGGCGACGACGAGTTCGACGATGTCCATCCGATCCTGTTCCGCTACACGTTCAACCTGGATTCGTACCTGATGGATCGGGACGCGCAGTTCAAGATGGAGGTGGCCTCGGGGGATGCCGAGATCACGGTCTGGGTCAACGGCGAGCAGGTGGTCAGCGAGAAGCCAAAGGGAGGCAAGCGTGAGTACTGGCTGCCTCCCAAGCCCGCGGAAGAACCGAAGGGCAAGGCGGAAGCCAAGCCGGCCCCGCCC
>JBFWSD010000636.1:0-4885 GCA_050248575.1 Gemmataceae bacterium | reverse complement strand
ATAGCAGGGGAAAGTGGTCCAGTGGGTTCACGGCCCCCGCTCGCCTCGATCAGTGAAAACCGAAGTCATTTGTGTTTCTGTTGTTGCGCGTTTCGTTTGCGCACTTTTGCGTTCCGCGACGGTGTGACTTGGAGTTACACCAATGCTGGCAAAGACTTGTGACTTTGGCGCTACCACTTCCATTGCGCAAGAGAAGTAGACCTTCGAGGTCCACGAAACGGAGAAACGGTAATGGGGCAAAGGACTTGGGCAACGCTTCTACCAACGTGGCTTCAAGGCCTGGGCTGATACTTTCGTCGTTCGCGTCGTGCCGACGGCACGCTTACCTCGACTACCTCCTGCTTTGTCACGTCGAGGTCCAGCACGGTGGGCGCACGCACTCCTTCCCAGGTGGTGACATTGGCAAAGCAGGTGCCCTCGTCGCGCCACAGGCCGCCGTCTTGATGGATATGACCGAACAGGTGCAAGAGGGGCTGCACGCGGCGAACGGCGTCGCGCAGATCGCGGCAGCCGCCCCGTTCTTCCATGCCCGAGTTGTCCCCGATGCCCGAGGGCGGACCATGTGTGATCAACACGTCGATGCCCGTGGGGATGAGCTGCCACTTCTCGGCCAGCGGTTGCCCGCGCGGCAAGTTGAAGGCCCAGTTGTTGAACTCGGGCTGCCACGGACTGCCCCAGAAACGCACGCCCTCGATGGTCGTGTCCGCGTCTTCGAGATAGACGATGCCTTCACCCAGCGTGGCCACTGCGTGTGCGCGGTCGCGGGCAAAGCACCAATCGTGGTTGCCCGCGACGACGATCTTGTGCCGGTGCGGCAAGGTTTGCAGCCAGGGAACAATCGAGATGAGTTCGGCCTCGCTGCCGCCCCGGAGCAAGTCGCCCGCGTGAATGAAGACATCGCCCGCCGGGATCTCGCCCAGGTCGAGTTGAAACAGGTGGGTGTCGGCAACCGCCACAAGGCGCATGGTGCATTCTCTTGGTCGCCATCCTCACGCTGCCGATTGCTGGCACTTCGAAGAGGCGGCCGGTTTCAGCAGGCCGCGCAGCGGACTGGGCAGGCACGTGACCAGCAAGCAGCCCAGCAGGTGCAGATCGGCGGGGTTTTCTTTCCAGTGGTCCCACAGGAGGGGCCGGGCATGATCATAGGCACGGCGGGCATACACTTGCAGCACCTCGTCGCGCTGCGCATCCCAGAAACGGTGCCGCGCGATGCCGGCCGCTTCCAGCAATTCCGGGTGCCGTTCGATGACCAGCCCGCGGGCTTGCTTGTGCCCCTTGATCATGCGGCACAGGTCGCGCGTCATCTGCTCGCCGTGATCGCGATAGTAGCAGAGCGGCTCGGGCACTTGCACAAAGGTCCCGACCGCCAGCAGCCTGAGGAACAGCTCGACGTCTTCGCCCGTGTTGCGCAGGGCTTCATCGAAGCGGCCCACGCCGAGGAGGGCGTCGCGGCGGGCCATAAAGGTCGACGGCGGAAAAAAGATATCCTTCCAGAGCAACCGCACCAGCTCAGCCGTGTCGGCCGTGGCATCGGGGTACGGGCCCAGCGGGCGGTAGCCCGGCTCGTCGACGCAGCGAGTGAACGACGCGACCGCGTCGGGCCGCGACCGCAGGGCACATTCCTGCATCTCGAGCTTGCGCGGCCGCCAGGCGTCGTCGGCGTCGAGAAAGGCCACGTACTCCCCCGAACAATGATCGATGCCCAGGTTGCGGGCCGCGGGCAGCCCGCGATTCTCGGTGCGGAAAAGCTTCAGGGGCGGCCCGTCCCACCGTGCAGGCAACTTCACCGGCACGCGCGAACCGTCATCGACCACGACAATCTCCCGGACCGGGATCGTCTGCCCGCGCACGGAATCCAGAGCCTGCCCCAGATACTTCTGCACGTTGTAGCAGGGGATGACGACGCTCGTGTTCCCGGCGCTGGCTTCCGACATGATTTCGATCCTTTGCGTTCGCACGGTCCAGCTGTTCATTGTAACAGCGGTGCCCGTGGCTTCCTCTCTTCTATCGGTAGAACCTGCCGCGCGACTTGTCCGTCTTGTCTGTCAACAAGGAAACGCCGGGCAGGCAGACCGCTTGCGCTAGTCGTGGACCGCGAGGGCCTGATAGTGGCCCCGGTTGGTCTGGGCCAGACGATACAGTGCACTCTTCTCGGGCTGCCACTGCCTGGTGCGGACCAGCTCGATGGTGTGAATCGAAGTGGTGCCGCGATTGAGCTGACAGACGGCGTGCAGCGTTTCCGCGCCCAGGTCGGCCGCATCGGTCAGGAAATAGATGGCATCGGGCCGCAAGGCGAGCGCTGCCCGCAACGCCGGCAAGTGCGCGGTTCCCCCTTCCGCCTGCAAGTTCTCCAGCTTCACTTTCAAGCGGGCGAGGTTTTCATCGCTGGCGGTGTGCAGCCCCATCTCGAAGCCGATCTGCAAGGGCTCGACGCGCGAGTTGTAGAAGAGGACCTGAAAGCGCGCGTCGGTCGACAGCCCGGCGAGGCTGCGCAGCAACTCGCGCTTGACGATCTCCAGCGTGCCGTTCAGCCCCATGCTGACCGAGCGATCGAGCACATACACCACCGAGCGTGCCTTCGTGCCCACCTGGAAAAAGCTGGTGCCGGCGCGATCGCCCTGGCCCGTGCCACGCGCTCCGAAGGGCGCGGGAATGCCGCTGCCCTTCGGAGTCGGATTCCCGCTGCCGGTGGAAGTGTGGGTGTTATTCTGTGCGTTTCCGCCGCTGCTCGGCGGGCCAGCTCTTTCGCTCGGCACTTCGTTGGGGGCAGCTTGGACCACCGGAGAAGCGGGCGGCTCCTCGGGCAAGGTCAACGTCATCGTGAAGGATTCGTCATCATCCAGGAGCGCGATGGTGTCGACGATGAGCGGCCGGTCTTCTGCCTCGGCCCGCGGCGCCTCGAACTGGGTGAAACTCAGCAAGAGGGCACTGTGCAGCACGAGCGACAGCCCGGCGGCAATCCAGAGAGTCTTGTGCTGCTTCATGCCCGGTTCCGTCGGTCAAGAAAGGCGCAGTTGGCAAGCGATTCAAGTCGGCCGCCGGACCAGGACGATAGAATACCAGCGCGAGTGGCCGACCCAACGGTCAAGCGATATCTGAAGTTAGCTTCACGGCGGTGCCCGCCCGCACCGCCGTCCTTTTTTGGCTGGTTGACCGCCCACTTTGCGGGGCGGTCAACGAGTCACGATCAATCGATGCCGCCCTGGATGCGACCAGGAATGTGGCGACGCTCTGCCGGCCCGTTTTCCATTTCCACACTGCCCTCGACGGGCTTGCGATTCTCGATGACCTCGACGCCGAAATCTCTGGCGGCGTCGGCCGGCTTGCGGATGTTATTGCCGGGCCGTTGCTCGCGATCCAGCGGATGCATGGGCTCGCATTCTTCCTCGCCCACCGCGCAGCCGTCCTTGCTGCACGTGCCGCCCTTGGAACACTTGCCGCTCTTGCAATTCTTGCTGCCCGACTTGCAGCACTTGTCACAGAGCCAGCACGACTTGCCGCCGCCACAGCAGCAGCCACACGCCAGCAGCACCGACAGGGCCGCGGCGCCAAGCGCCCCTTTTACCCAGTTCATGGTATTCCCCCGCAAATGTGTAGTGAGAGGCGGGGACCATAGCGTCGCGCCACGGCAGTGTAAATACCAATGCAGTTCTCGGAGTGCCGAACGCAGAAGTGAAGGCCGGACTGGCAGGGTGCCTCGGGCGCAGCGCGGACGCACCCACGGACCACGGAGCACGGACAGATCAGAACAGCTCGTCGATCGGCTTGCCGTCGGGCAGCACGGGGTGGGGCCGCCCGGTGTGGTCGAGGTAGTTGGCCGCGATATCGATGTTGAGATGGCGATAGATGGTGGCCAGCACATCGTGCGGGATCTTGGGATTGTCCTTGGGATAGCCGGCCTGGGTATCGCTGGAACCGATGACGCGGCCACCCTTCACGCCGCCGCCGGCGAGGGCGGCACTGAAACACTTGCCCCAGTGATCGCGGCCCGCGGTCTTGTTGATCTTCGGGGTGCGGCCATGTTCGCCCCAGGCCACCACCAGCGTGGTGTCCAGCAGCCCGCGCTGGGCCAGGTCTTCGATGAGCGCCGAGTAGCACTGGTCGAAGCGCGGCAGGAAGCCATTCTTCAGCGACCAGAAATTGTCGTCGTGCGTGTCCCACCAGCGCAGGTCGACGGTGACGATGCGCACGCCGGCCTCGACGAGGCGGCGGGCCAGCAGCACGCGCTGGTTCCAGCCCGGGGCGTCGCCGCCCGCACGCATGCGCGACTTGAACGGCTCGAAGTAGCCGTAACGCTTGCGAATGTGCTCGGGCTCCTTGTCGAGATCGAAGGCTTCGCGCGCTTCCTTGCCGAGGATGATGTCCCAGGCCTGCTGCTGGTACTGGTCCATGCCGTCGAGCGTGCCGGTGCTGTCGATGTCGTGGCGAAGCTGATCGAAGCGGGCCAGCAGTTCGCGGCGGCCCTGCATCTGATCGACGGAGACGCCTTCGGCCATCCCCAGGTTGGGCACCTTGAAGGGCCCGCGCGTGGCCGGGTCGGCCATGGTCTCGAACGGGCGGTTGCCCTTGCCCAGGTACGCCGAATCGGTGCCCGGGATCATGCGCGGGATCATCACGTAAGACGGCAGCGTCGGGTTCAGGTGCTGCAGTTGCCGCGACACGACCGAGCCGACGCTCGGGTGCTCGTTGACTTCCAGGTTGCGGCCGCCGACGTAGCCCGTGAAGCAGATCTGGTCGCCCGCCGAGTGATCCGGAGCGCCATCCTGGGGCCGATGTGCCAGGCTGCGCACGATCGAAAACTTGTCCATCACCTTCGCGCTCTGCGGCAGCAACTCGCAGACATTGATGCCGGGCACGCAGGTCGGAATCGGATTGAACTCGCCAC
>JBFWSD010000635.1:0-4894 GCA_050248575.1 Gemmataceae bacterium | reverse complement strand
CTCCTGGACATTCAACTCCTCGTTGTAGCAAGGGGTGATGACGGAAATGAATTTCTTTGCCATGGCTGTCCCTCCTTGACGCACCTCCGGAACAATCACACTTCCCAAGCCTGCCGTGGCACGCAATTGCCGCAGACTTCTTACTCGCCGTGGCATTCCGAAAAAACGTCAGTTTTTTTGGCCGACGATCGGCTTTCGATACAAGCCCAGCGAGGCAGGAGAAGGTATGAACCTTCGCGCGTCACGCTCAAGGTGGGCATACTGCACCTGCAGCTCAGTCGCGGCGTCTATCCCCGAATGGGCGGCGTCCAGCCAGGCATCACTCTCCGAGACGTAGTGCGGGAGCATCTCGTCCACGAGACGGCAGGTCTGCGTCCCGATCGCTGGTGAGAGCCTCGGGTCGGTAGGATCGGCCAGAAAAGCCAACGCTTGGCAAGTCAGCGGTCCAGGATGCTGGAAGGCGCTTCCACCAAAAACTTGGTCGCCCAAACGGGCCACGCCAGGCTCAGTTGCAAAATCCAGGGTCAGCGAGCCGTCGCCTGTGAGAAACTCGAATAGTCGCCGCCGTCGATCCTGATTTCGACCTAGCTCGACGCGGCAGGGGCGGCCGTCGAATGTCATCTCGATCTTCACGTCCTGCCCCCCGCGCTCCACCGACAGGCGGCGATAGACCAGCTCGGCGTTGGGACGAAGCGAATCGAGAATCGAGATGACGTGCGGAAGCACATCCACAAAAACCGGTACGGACGGGTCGTAGGTCTTCACCATGCCGTGGCGATCTTCCCGAAGCGGATCGGCCCACTCGATGCGTGCCATCGACCAATCCGTGTGTCGAGCGAACAGCCCGCGAAAGGCGTCCAGGTATTTCGCGAATCGAAATACATTAGACAGGGCCAGTACCGATTCACCCGTCGTCGCCGCTTCGACCATCCGCTCGGCGCTCGCCGAGTTCAGTGCCAGCGGCTATTCGACCAGCGTGGGTAATCCTCTTGAAAGTGCGTAGACAACGGCGGCCTCGTGATCGCGCGCTGCGTTGGCGACGAAGGCCGCGCGGGCATGCGGCGTTACGTCAACCAGATCCGCAACGATCGTGACTCGGCATCCAAAGCCAACTTCGGCGGCCCAAGCCACCAGCGACTCTGCCCGCTGAGCGCTCGCCGTCACGTATTGCAACGAGCAAGCGGTTTCCTTGAGCAGAATCTGCCCCAGGATGCGGCCCCATCTTGCCGATCCGAACATCACGATGGTGTCTGGTAGAGCCATGAGCGCCGATCATCTAGAGGATAGCCGTGGGACGCCGACCGTCATGTACTGGGCCCCGAACGGAAGCCACCAGAGGAGACGATCGACCCACCGAAACACGTTGTTCTCGAATGGAGTGAACAGAATGAACTCGGTAACGGTCTTCGCAAAACCGGCCTGCCGTAGGCCGGCGGAAGTTTCACTGGACCGAAGCAGCACCGCGTCGTTGTCGATTGGGCAGCGGTTCACCACCCACTGCGTCGCAGGGTTAAACGGATTGTGTTCGATGATGAGCACGATGCCCTCCGGCTTCACCACGCGGCGCAGCTCCGAGTAGAAAAGCTTTCGGCTTTCCACGGGGACGTGATGCAGCACGCCCATCGCAGTCACGCAATCATAGGCGGCATCAGGGCATGGAAAGACGCCTGGCTCACAGACGGTGTACTTCGCGGCCGGCATCGTGCGTCGGGCGGCGGCGATGGATTCTTCGGAGACGTCGAACCCTTCCACTTCCGCAACGATCCCATTGAGATGGGGATGCAGTGTGCCGATACCGCAACCGCAATCGAGCAACCTCGCCGAACCATGCGGTCCGCGCCAGTATTGCTTGAGCGCGCCGGCAATCAGAAATGCCTTGTGGCGAAAGAAGAACGCATGCTCTTTCGCCAGCCCGCCGAACGCCTTCTCGACCTCCGTCGAGTAGGTGTTGGCATAGTGGTCGAAGGTTTCGTGATTGGGATCCATATTGACTGCAGTGTGCGTTTCCATCCGAACCCTTCTCACCCTCTAAAAGTGCCACCCGGAAGAAGGCAGGCATCGCGGCAATCTACGAAGTTTATCGGCATAACGCACTGGCGATTTGAATCCAGCTGGCTGCGTGACGAAACAGTGGATCTTCGCCGAATCCGCCATTTTAACTTAGGGGTACGGACCCGCCTCCCGGATGAGGAGGTTGACCCGGTGGTATAGGGGATCGACCGCAGCCCGCGTCACCCAGCTGGCCCAGAACTGTTGCCCCCAGTCGAACCAGGGAGCGAGCGTCCCGACGATGAGCAGTACACCCCAGAGGATTTGGAGGCGCCTAGAGGCGGGCGTCGTCCCGCACGGCGCCAGGGCCAGGACCAAGCCGGTCAGGCACAATACAACTCCTGGAAGCATGAACCGCGTAAGGTGCCATTTGACCCCGCCGATGTCGAAACAGAACATGATGAGGAAACCGGTCAGGGCAGCAGATGCGGCCCCCCAAAGCCAGGAGTCGAGCGGCCCACGTAACTCGGAGGGCGCCCAGTAAACGCGCCAAGCGAGCAGGCCCAATCCCAGAAACAGAAAGCCGTAGACTCGCAGGGCTGACCATAGGTGGGACTCCAGCACACGGAGAGTGCTGCTAATGACCACCGCCTTCCCCTTGGAACGGTTGATTTCGTAGTTTTTCTCGTAGACACGGGGGGTCATCGACGAGCTCTTGCTGTCAAAGTGAAGATTCCATTCGTAACTGGTCCAGTAGTTGTGTAGATACTGGAGGTAGGGCCGGAAGCGAATGCTGGAGACGGGGACCTCATACTTGGGGCTGTTGATCTCCTCTCGGAGAGAGCGCGGCAGAAAGACCCCCGCTTGGCTGGCGCCCACGGCCGTGGCGCCCACCAGAACTATTGCCGCCAATACAAGTCGGCGCCGCGACCGGTCCGCCTGGGCCGGCGTTCCTCGGATGAGCATCACCCCCAGAACGGTGGCGAGTGAGATTACAATGTTCTGGGGGGCCGACCAGCTCCAGTAGACGCCGAAAAGGAGCGGGAACAGCAAGTTCCACCACGACCATGGGGCGGCGCGGAACAAGAGCGTCTCGCACCAGTGCCAGGTGAGCAGGAACGTGCTGAGGCAGACCACGGCGTCGGTGTAGCAACTGAAGCCGATCGGGCTTCCGGTGTCGAGAACTAGGACGTGCGAGAAAGAAAGGGCGACCTGACAGAAGAGCACGAAATAGGTCCCCCCAATGGCCCAAGCAGTGGAGAGTCCCTTGAGGCGAAACAGGCCGTAAATCAACAACGTCATTCCCGTCAGTGAGAAGGGGATCCAGACCATGAGGGCGGCCAAGGGGGAGTCGCACCCCAGGAGCAGGTTCGCCGCCGCCAGCATCGATTGCCCCAGATTCTGAGCGATGGCTGGGATACGGTCTGCTTCCGCGATGTAGATGCTGTAGTTCCCGTACCGGCCGCTGTGGCCGGAGCCGAACATGGTCAGGTGACCTGGCGAAGTTGTTGGCCCCGGACCAGCAGACTGGAACCAGCAGGTCATGTTGGTCACTGTGAAGGCACAGACGAGCGCTGCTGCAGAGAGGAGGAACTTGCCGACGTGGGGGGAGGCGAGTTGGGCCCAGGACCAAGCGTGGCCTAGCAAGCCCATCACCAGCAGGGAGCCGATACTGAGCCAAAGTCCCACCCGGGCGCTTTGAAAGAGGTGGGCGTAAACCATGAAAAGGACGAGGAAGGCAGCCATGCCCAAGAAATACGCTCCCCCGCACGCGAAGCTCAAGGGAACGGTCTCGCCGAGCCCAGTGAGAACTCGGCGGTAGAGCCACATTCCGGCGAGGACGAACAGGCCAGAAAGCAGTGCGACTTGGAGATAAATAACTAGTAGGGCTTCAAGCGCCGGACGCTCAATGTACATCTCCCTAGTCCTCCAACTGCTCTTTTCTCGAGGATTGCGCACTCGTTTACGCGACACTCCTGCCGAGGTCCGGCTCGAGGACAGCGACTTCCCGCAAAGGAATCACTAGCTTGCTGCGCAGGCCGCGCTGCCTCAGCTGGCGAGCGATCGAGTCCGCGTAGTGCCAGGCGAGCAGCACCACGTAGTCGGGCTGCTCGCGGAGCAATATGTCATTGACTTCGACCGGGTTGTGTGTGCCAGGCAAGTGCAGGCCGAGCTTCAGCGACGTCGGCTGCTCGGCGATGTACGGCATCAGATCGGGCGTCAGGCCGGTAAAGTTGACGAGCGTGCTGCACCGCCCAGGGCACGAGTTGCCGACGAACCGTTGCCCCTTCATTTTCGCCGTCATCGCGAGCTCGAGCAGCTGATACTTGGCGCGGTAGACGCGCTCCCGGAAGCGCTGGTAGACGTGCGGCTCGTAGATGCCTGCGGCTTGCTCCTCGCGCAGCAGCCGATTGACCGAGTCGCGTGGGGGGTGCATGCCCTTCATGGCTGTCACGCGCACTGTGCCCGAGTAACGCTGCACCACCTCTGCGTCCACTACCGAGAAATCGTACATGTTGAATAAGTGGACCAGCGACTTCAGCGTGTACGAACGGATGTGCTCATGATAGATGGAATCGTACTGGACCTTGTCGAGGATGTGGGTGAGGTAGTGGCTTTCGGTGACGAAAGCGCCGCCGGGGCGGATGAGGCGTTCGACGCCGCGCATCACCTCGCCGAGTGGGGCCATGTGGGCGAACACGTTGGTGGCCGTCATCAGGTCGGCTTGCCCGTGCGCCTCCACGATTTGCCGCGCGACCTCCTCGGTGAACGGCGCGTGGATGACGTCGATGCCTTCCTGGCGAGCGATCTTGGCAATGTTGGTAGGTTCCACGCCCACGGTGCGGACGCCAAGCGCCTTGAATTGCTTGAGCAAGGTACCGTCGTTGCAACCGATATCGACGAC
>JBFWSD010000634.1:0-4901 GCA_050248575.1 Gemmataceae bacterium | reverse complement strand
TTCCGATCTCGGTCAACCCGTCGACATCGTAGTCGCCGTAGACGCAGATGCGGCGCTTGGCCAGCACGGCCGCATGAATGCGTTCGGCTGCCTCCTTCGCGCCGGGCAGCAACTCGGGCGGATGGAGTCCGTTGAAAGGAGTGTAGAGAAAGCGCTGAGCGGGCTCGGCCTCGGCCACCCCGCGATTGAGCAACAGCTGCGCCACCACGTGCGGAGCGTTCAGCTGCCGCGCCAGGCGATCGATGGCCACGCTGTCATGCGCCAGAAGTTGCCAGGTCTTGGCCGTGCCCCGCAAACGCGAATCCTTTCTGGAAGCCGCGCAGTGTTTGCCTTCCTTCCCTGTGGATTATCCGCGCAGTGCACAGAACGGGCAACACCCGCTCGCCGATTTCATCAGCGATCACACTTCAGCAGTTCGAGCCAGGCCTCGAAACCTTGCCCGCTGCGGGCCGAGACTTCCAGAACCTTCATGCCCGGGCGCACCGCCTGAATGTTGGCATGCGCCGCCGCCGCATCGAACTCCACCGCCGCGGCCAGGTCCATCTTGGTGATGAGGGCCACGTCCGCCGTGTTGAAGATCGTCGGATACTTGAGCGGCTTGTCTTCCCCTTCGGTCACGGACAGGAGCACGGCGCGCAGGTCCTCGCCAAGGTCGTACGACGAAGGGCACACCAGATTGCCCACGTTCTCGATGAACAGGATGTCGAGCGGGCCGATCTCCCAGCCCGCCAGGGCCCGGTCGATCATCTCCGCCTCGAGATGGCACACCGTGCCGGTGGTGATCTGCTTGATTGGAACGCCGGCGCGTTCGAGGCGGCGGGCGTCATTGTCGGTGGCCAGATCGCCTACCAGGGCGGCAACACGGCGTTGCTCTCTCAATCGCTTCAGCGTTTCTTCCAGGAAGGCGGTCTTGCCCGCCCCCGGGCTGGAAACCAGGCTGACCACGAGCGTGCCCTGGTCGTGGAAACGCTGCCGCAGCGCACGCGCGACCACGTCGTTTTGCTTGAGCACCTTCTGCCTGACCTCGACCAAACGCGTGGTGGGGTTCATTGCAGCTCCAGGGCAACAATATCGAGTTCGCGGCCGCTCACCAGCTCGGGAGCCGGCGTGCCGCATGCACAGCAAGCGAGCAGCTGCATCGATTCCACGTCACGCGTCTCCTGGCATTTCGGGCAGTGCACGCGCAGCGGCACCTCCTCGATCACCAGTTCCGCCTCGGCCAGCTCGGTCCCTTCGCGGGCCAGTTCAAACGCCGACAGCAAGGCCTCCTTCACCACGCCCGAGTAGGCTCCCAGGCGGAGATGGACGGAGACGATGCGCGCATGCTCGTGCTTTGTCGCTTCCTCGGCGGCCCCGGCCACGATGCTCAGCGCGATCGACAGCTCGTGCACGACAGTCTCCTTTCGGCGCACTCAGCGAGGAATTTCCTCGTCCGGCGTGCGCACTTCGTCGAGCTGGTTGATCTCATCGAGAAGCTCAAAGACGCGCTGGGCCTCGGCCTCGTCGATGCGGTGCAGGGCAAAGCCGACATGAACGATCACGTACTCGCCCACCTGCACTTCGGGCACATGCGCGAGGCAGACGCGACGAAGCACGCCGCCAAAATCGACCTTGCCCATGAGCATCTCGTGCTCGTGGTAGGTCTCGACCACTCTGCCGGGAACGCCAAGGCACATGGGCACCTCAAGAAAGCCGGGCCGCCGCGATTGCCAGCTGCCCCAGGCACAGGCCGCCGTCGTTCGCAGGCACCAGCCGATGTCGATAGACACGGAAGCCCGCTTCTCTCAGTCTGGCAACTGAGGCCGTCGTCAGCAAGGCATTCATGAACACGCCGCCGCTGAGGGCCACCTCGGCCAGTCCGGTCTCCTCACGCAGAAGCCGGCACATGTCCACGATAAGTTCCGTGAGGGTGTTGTGAAAGCGCCGTGCCAGCCGCGCCCCCTCCATGCCCGCAAGCATATCGTCAACCAGGGCGCGAATGAGCGGCCGGGTGTCGATGACGTGGGGCACAGCTTCATTGCCCGGCACAATGGAGAAGGGCCAAACGCCAGCATCGTCGCTGCTGGTTGCCAGCCACTCGAGCTCGCAGGCTGCCTGGGCCTCGTAGCTGCATTGCGCGCGCAGGCCGATGAGGCAGGCCGCCGCATCGAAGAGCCGCCCGACGCTCGAAGTCAGCGGGCACTGGAAGCCACGCGCGCACATCTGACGAACCACGCGCAGCGACTCTGCCGGCACGCGGCCGTCCAGAATGCCGGTGTCAGCCTCCGCATCGAGCAAGTAGCTCAGAGCCATCCGCCACGGCGTGCGGCTGGCGCGGTCGCCACCGGGCAAGCCCACGGGCCGCAAGTGTGCGGCGCGACGGACATCGCGATAAGCCCCCACCAGAAATTCGCCCCCCCAGATGGTGCCGTCGGTGCCATAACCCGTGCCGTCGAAGATGACGCCGAGCGCCGGGCCTGGCAGCCCGTGCTCGGCAAGGCAGCTAGCCAGGTGGGCATGATGATGCTGCACTGGCAGGCACTTCGACGTTCGTTCCCGGGCATAGCGCGTCGAGGCGTAGTCGGGATGCAGGTCGTGGATCAACCACTCGGGCTCGACGGCAAAGAGCTGCTGATAGAGCAGTACATCTCTCTCGAAGGCGCGGAAGGCATCATAGTGGTCGAGATCGCCGAGATGATGGCTGAGAAAGGCCTGGCGGCCCTGCCCCAGGGCAAAGGTCCCTTTGAACTGCCCGCCGACTGCAAGCAGCGGGCGCGGGCAGCCCTGCGGCAACAGCACGGGCTGCGGCGCACGACCGCGCGAGCGGCGAATCGGCGCCTCCACGCCGTCCACAAACCGTGTGACCGAATCATCGCTGCGGACATGAATGGGCCGATTGTGCGTGAGGAAGAGATCGGCGATATCCGCCAGCCGCGCTTGCGCATCCGCATCGAGGTAGGCGATCGGCTCATCCGCGCGGTTGCCGCTTGTCAGCACGATGGGCAGGCCCTCCAACTCCCGCATCAGCAAGTGATGGAGGGGAGTGTAGGGCAGCATGATGCCAAGTTGCGGATTGCCGGGGGCAACGGCCTCGGCCACCCGCGCCCCGGGCAACTTGCGCAACAAGACAATCGGCCGGGCCGATGAGGCTAGCAGCCCGGCTTCTGCCGCGCTGACGGTACAAAGCCGCCGTGCCGATTCAACATCGGTCACCATGAGCGCGAAGGGCTTCTCGTCGCGTTCCTTGCGCCGACGCAGCAAGGCGACCGCATCCTGGTTCGTCGCGTCACAAGCGAGGTGATAGCCGCCAAGTCCCTTGAGGGCGCCGATCTGCCCGGCGCGCAACGCTGCTGCGAAACGCGCAAGCGTCTCGGCGGCATTGCTCGTTTCGTGCAAGAAAAGCCGCGGCCCGCACACTGCACACGCGGTGGGCTGCGCATGAAATCGACGATTCGTGGGATCTTCGTACTCTGCGCGGCACGCCGCGCAGAGCGGGAAGGCTGACATGGTGGTTCGTTCGCGATCGTAAGGAGCCGACTTCACGATCGTCAGCCGCGGCCCGCAGATCGTGCAGTTGAGAAACGGATAGCCGAAACGCCGGTCGTGTGAATCGAACAGCTCGGCCAGGCAAGCGTCGCAAGTCGCCACATCAGGAGAGATGAAGACTGGCCCGCTGTCGCCGTGCGCGCTGGCAATGATGCGAAAATCCCGCTCGCCGTTCAGCGGGCAGGGCTGCCAGCTCACTTCTTCGATCCGTGCCAGGGGCGGCGGGTTCTCAGCAAGCGCGATCAGGAATCGATCGAGCGCGGCTGCCTCGCCCTCGACCTCGATGACCACGCCGCTGGCCTGGTTGCGCACGAAGCCGCCCAGTTCGAGAGCGCTGGCCAGGCCATGCACGAAGGGCCTGAAGCCCACCCCCTGCACCAGCCCGCGAATACCGATGGCGCGGCGTTCCATGAAGAATCTCCCTGCCCTCATTCTAGACCAAGGCGGGGGAGAAGTGCCGTGCTGAAACCACGGGCGAGAGGGAACGTTGTTCTCTCAACTGGCGTTGTGCCGCAGCGGGCCAGTCAGTAAGAGACAAATCGGAGATTGAATTCGGTCCGCTGTTTCCCCCATCTTTCCTCACTTCCCCCTGCCATGGACGACCAGAACTTCGAATCACCGCCGACCTGTGCTTCCTTTCACGCCGAGGATGTCGAGCCGGCGTATGCTGCCCTCACGGAGCCCACGTTGCCCGAGCGGCTGGGCCGCTATCGCATTCTGTGCAAGCTGGGCAGCGGCGGCTTTGGCGTCGTCTACAAAGGCTACGACGACGATCTGCGCCGGGAGGTGGCCATCAAGGTGCCGCATCGCGACCGGCTCTCGGCAGGGGATGCCCAGGCTTACTTGAACGAGGGCCGCAACCTCGCCAGCCTCAATCACCCCAACGTCGTGCCGGTCTACGACGTCGGCCGCACCGAGGACGGGCTCTGCTATCTGGTCTCCGCCTTCATCGATGGCACCGATCTCGTCGCCTGGCTCAAGGAGAATCGCCCGTCGCCGCGCGAAGCGGTCGAGATGATCCGCACCGTCGCGCAGGCCTTGCACCATGCCCATCGCTGCGGGCTGGTACATCGCGACATCAAGCCGGCCAACATTCTGCGTGCCCGCGATGGCCGCATCGTGGTGGCTGATTTCGGGCTGGCCCTGCGCGAAGAGGATTTTGGCAAGGGGGGCGGCTACGCCGGCACGCCTGTATACATGAGCCCCGAGCAGGCACGTTGCGAAGGACATCGTGTCGACGGCCGCTCGGATATCTACTCGCTGGGCGTTGTCTTTTACGAATTGCTCACGGGCAGACGGCCCTTCAACGCGCCGGCCATCGCCGAGTTGCTCGAACAGATCAAGCACCAGGAGCCCCGCCCGCCGCGGCAGCTCAA
>JBFWSD010000633.1:0-4925 GCA_050248575.1 Gemmataceae bacterium | reverse complement strand
CGCAGACGAACCAACTAACCGCTACCACGAGAACCACGCCATGATGCGTCACCAGCTCCACGCCACGGTTGCCTAGCTGGTAGTGAGTGTTGCCTCGGGCCAGGAACCGATCCGCTTCGGCCGCACTCCCGACATCACTCCCGACGGCAAGTCGGTCACCTACAGCTACCTTGGCGACATCTGGATTGTCGACAGCATCGGCGGGAGCGCTCGCCCCGTCACCCTGCACGAGGCGCACGAGATCAACCCGACCTTCAGCCCGGACGGGCGCTTCATCGCCTTCTCCTCCACCCGGCATGGCAGCTACGACGTCTTCGTCGTCCCCAACGTCGGCGGCAAGCCCACCCGGCTCACCTTCGATTCCTCCTCCGACATCGTCAACGGCTGGACGCCGGACGGCAAATTCATCCTGTTCACCTCCACGCGCAATCCGTCGTATCCATCCCGCTACGACCTGTACATGGTGCCGGTGGAAGGGGGCCGCGTCCGCCGCGTCGGCGTCGACGATGGCAAGGATGCGGCCTTTGCGCCGGAAGGGGATCGGCTGGCGTATGTGCGCGGCCCGGGCTCGTGGTATCGCAAGGGCTATCGCGGCTCGTCCAACGACGAGATCTGGATTTGCGACCGCCACGGCCGGAATAACCGCCAGCTCACGTCCTTCAACGGGCAGGACTCTTCGCCCATGTGGAGCCCGGACGGCAAGTTCGTTTACTATGTCAGCGAACATCACGGCACGCCGGCCAACATCGTGCGCATCGACGCCGCGGGCAAGACCAAGCCCTCGCTCATGACCTTCCACAAGGACGAAGGGGTGCGGCATGCCCGCATCAGCAAGAACGGCGAGTGGCTGGTCTATGAATGCGGCACCGACCTGTGGCTGGCTTCCACCCGCGAAGGAGTTCCGGCCCGCAAGCTGGCCATCGAGGTTCACGCCGACGACAAGGTGAACCCGGACAGCACCACGACCTATACCTCGGGAGCTTCCGAGTTTGCCCTGGCCCGCGACGAGAAGCACGTCGCCTTCGTGGTGCACGGCGAGCTCTTCCTGATGCCTCTTTCCGGAGGCAAGGCCACCCGGCTCACCGACAGCCCGGCTTTCGATCACAACATCGCCTGGTCTCCCGACTCGAAGAAAATCATCTTCGCCTCGGACCGCAACGGGCACGAGGACCTCTACCTGCTCGAGCCCGACGATCCCGAGCATCCCGAGCTGGTGAAGGCGCACCGCTTCAAGGCGTCGCAGTTGACCAGCACGCCGGAAGCCGAGTTCGGCGTCAGCTTCTCCCCCGACGGCAAGCGCGTGGCCTTCCTGCGCGCGGGCAAGCTCTGGTCGATGAACCCCGACGGCACTGACCAGAAGGCCATCGTCGACGAGACGCAGGTGATCGATTACGACTGGTCGCCTGACTCGAAATGGCTGGCCTATTCGCGCATGGATGGTTCGTTCGCCAGCGAGATGTACGTCATCCCGAGCACCGGGGCCACCAAGGAGAACCCGGCCCGCAACGTCACTCGATACGCGACCTACAACGCGGGCATCACCTGGGCGGGCAACGGCAAGAAGATTGCCTTCCTGAGCGATCGCAAGCGCGAGACCAGCCTGTATGTCCTCTCGCTGCAACGGGCCGCCGCCCCCGGCACCAAGGAAACCAGTGAGATCGACTGGGACGATATCCACCTGCGCGTTACCCAGCCCGCCAGCCACGAAGTGGAAGAAGGGGCCATCTCCTTCGACGGCTCCAAGGTGGCCTATCGCTCGACCGCCGGCGGCGGCGACGATCTGTGGGTGGCCAGCACCTCGGGCGGCCAGCTCAATCGCGTCACCAACGACAAGTCGAAGCCACGGCAGATCCAGTGGTCGAAACGGCTGCCCGACCTGATCTACTACCGCGACGGCAACGGCCGCATCCGGATGTGCAAGCTAAGCCTGTCGGGCAGCCCGGCCACGATCCCCTTCCAGGCCAAGATGACCATCCGCCGCCAGGAAGAATACAGCGAGATGCTCGAACAATCGTGGCGTGCCCTGCGCGATAACTTCTACGATGACAGCTTCCATGGCATCGACTGGTACACCGTGCGGAACAAGTACCGCCCGCTGGTGAAGCACGTGGCCATGAAGGAAGACCTCTATGCCCTGGTCAGCCTGATGATGGGCGAGTTGAATGCCTCGCACCTGGGCATTCGCGGCTTCCTCTATTCGCCCGATGAAAACACAGCCGACCTGGGGCTGCTGTTCGACGAGACCTACGTGGGCCCCGGGCTGAAGGTCGCCGAGGTGCTCAAGCGCGGCCCGGCCGATCGCCGCGGCATCGAGCTCAAGGCGGGCGACATCATCGGCGCCATTGATCGCACGCCCCTCACGCCCGAGACCAACATCAGCCAGCTCCTCAACGACAAGATCGGGCAGGTCATCAGCCTGCAAGTGACCTCCACGCCCGGCGCCGATCTGAAGGACGCCAAGGCCTGGCGCAGCGTGGAACTCACTGGCGCCAGCCGCACCAGTGTTGGCCAGCTCATGTACGACCGCTGGGTCGACAACAACGCCAAGCGCGTGGCCGAACTCTCCAAGGGCAAACTGGGCTACATCCACATCCCCAGCATGGATGATGCCGGTCTCGACACCTTCGTGCGTGCCCTCTATTCCGACAACTTCGACAAGGAAGCGATCGTCCTCGACGTTCGCTACAACGGCGGCGGCTTCACCCACGACCAGGTCCTCAACTACCTGGGGGGCAAGGAACACACGCGCTTCCGCCAGCGCAACGGCGGCGAAGGCTTCGTGCTGCGCTCCTACGATCGCAAGTGGGCCAGGCCGCTCGTCCTGCTCATCAACAATCGCTCCTATTCCGACGCCGAGATCTTCCCGAACGCTTTTCGCCATCTCGGCCTGGGCAAGCTGGTCGGGCAGCCCACCGGCGGCTTCGTGATCGGCACCAGCAGCATCCGCCTGATCGACGGGTCCACCTTCCGCGTGCCGCGCACGGGTGTGTTCACCGCCTCGGGCGTGAACATGGAGAAGGAGGGAGTGCGGCCCGACGTGCTGGTTGAACCTCATCCCGACCAGCTCCTGCAAGGCATCGACGCGCAGCTCGACAAGGCCGTCGAGGTCCTCAAGCAAGACGTGGCCACCTGGAAGAAAAAGCAAGCGGGCAGCGTCGCCCAGAAACCGGGCGAAAAGCCCGCCGAAACGCCCATGCCAAAGTAACGGCGCTTGCCACGCTGCACGCTTTCCATTCGTGTCGATTCGTGAAACACGAATCGACACGAACTCCATTTCTGGTTGCCAGCAAGCGCAGACGTCTACTGTGCGGACTTGTACATTGTCGACTCTAATCAGGGCTCAGCTTCCTCTGCCGATACACTCTCTGAGCCTCCTTATGCGCCGGCGATAGCTTCAAAAGGGCTTCCGCAGCGTAGTACATCACATCCGGATCGCTGCTCTCCAATAATGGTTCCATGAGTCGAATCGCATCCTTTGCGTGGTCGCGAAACGCCGCCTGCACAATGGAATCGAGTGAGCAGCCAATTAAACCACTATCGCTGGAAGTGAGCGCCTCACAGTTGTTCGCAAAATCGCACAGAGGAGGCTGTATGTCTTTTTTGAAGTTCATGGCCGACTTCGAAGCCAGCGGAAGATAACCGCCATTGAAGTAAATCATTGGCCAGGTCTTCCGGTTGAAATCTGGAAACCCGAAATAGCCGACCCTCTCGCCGTCATTGTCGTAGAGATCGACCCAAAACTCCGGCTCCCAAGGAGGCCCGCCAACCTCTTTCTGCGTCTTAGGCCGGCTTCCTTTGAAATCCTGACGCGCCTGGTCAAGAAGATCGTCAAATGGCTTCCGCAGCTTATCGGTCCTCACGATGAATCGGCCTGCAGAGCTGCTAACCACGCACCAACGAGATCGATCGACCACATCCTTGAATTGAGTGAAGTAATCGAGTTCTTTTCTGGGCTCGTGAACAACTGTTGTTCCCTCATGGATCGGCGGACAAGGGCAGCGGACAAAGGAGACTCTGCGCCCCCACCCTGGCCTACAGGCTTCAACTCGAGTCGAGCAGGCGCGGCCGAGCAACAACGCTGCCAGCATGGCACAGCAGACGAACCGACCAGGCATATCAATGCCTCCACCCGCAATCGGGACTACCGACATGCACAAACCGCAAGACCCGCGCAGCTCCCGCGTCCATCCGCGGGCGAATTGTGCGATTCCCTTGCAAGCAAGATCATGCGCAAGGCGCGCAAAAGTTTGCTGTTTGCTATGCGGATTTGTCCTGCGTCGGTAGACTTGCCGCCAGCCGGGGCAGGATCCGCGCGCATTCGCGGCTGCTCTTTTTTGGCGAAAACATACTGAATCTTGCTGCCGCTCCCGCGTACTCATCTCAGATCGATTCGCGCGAGCCTGGAATAATTCCCCCTCTCCCAGGCTCTATCCTGTTGTCGCAGCAACAGCTCTTGCAGAGCACATGAGCAACGCTTCTTGCGCGGGCTGCTACCCAGGCTCCAGTTCCCCGTGCGCCTCGTCCCCGTCGCATCGTAACCCGATCCCTCTTCCGGAGAACGCCATGCGGATTCTCTGCGCGCTCATGGTCTGTGTGCTGGCGCCCGTGTCGGCCCGTGCGGAGGGCACGCCGGCCGCGCGTGTGCGGGCCATCTTCGAACAGCACTGCTATCGCTGCCACGGGCAGCATGGCGTCGCCGAAGGGGGCTTCAACTACGTGCTCGACCTCGGCAAGCTGGTCGAACGCCGCAAGATCGTGGCCAGGTCGCCCGATAAATCCAGACTCCTCAATCGCATGCGTCACGCCGACGATCCCATGCCGCCCTTGGCCGAGAGAGTGCGGCCCAGCAAGGCAGATCTCGAGGCAGTCGAGACATGGATCGCAGCCGGCGCCGTTGCGGATGCGCCGGCGCAGCCCGCGCGCAA
>JBFWSD010000632.1:0-4939 GCA_050248575.1 Gemmataceae bacterium | reverse complement strand
CGCGGCTGCGGGCCTCGGCCAGGTAGAGCGAGATCAGGTCGTGGGCCATGTCCGAGAACGGCACCTTCTTGTTCAGCAGCACGTCTTCCACCGTCTTGCGATAGGCGGTCATGTCCTTGATGACCTCGCGCACCAGCCGCAGTTGCAGGCGCGCATAGACGACGGAGAAATAGGTGCGCGTGACATCGTAGGCCGTCTCGTGGTTTTCCTGATGCAGGCTGGATTGGGCCACAACCACGCCAAGCTTGGCCTGTGTGCGGCGCACGCGCAGATCGCGATTGAAGAGGATCCCGGGCACGCGGAGCTGGTCGACGGCTTCTTTGCGGACGATGGCGGCCTGGAGCGAGGCTCGCCAGGCGTGCAGAGAGGGCTGCCTTTCCTCGGCGATGACCAGGCAGTCGGCGAGATCGAGCGCGGGGACATCGGCTTCGGCCGCGCCCCGGGCCAGATCGCCGACGACTAGACAGACAAGCAGTCCCAGGAGCTGGCGGCGTACGTCCATGTTGCGGCCTCGTGGTGCGCGGACAAGGTTTGCTGTCTCTTCATCGTCCACGCCGCCCGGTGTCCCGAGACCGAATCGCCGCGGAGACAAGACGCTGCAGGGCTGCCGACCGCGTGCACCGATTTCGCGGATCGCGCGAGCAGGGTGACACCCGTCCTTTGCGTCGCTACCTTGCGCACACCTGGCACAGTCGTGGCAAGCGGGCAGAAAATGCGTGGCCGGGCGCGTTTTCCTTCAAGTGGCGAATTGCCCGGTGTGGAAACGTGGCGCATGATTTTCTCGCGAGCGCACGCTCGTGGTTCGGAGCAATGCGGCCCGGGCCATTCAAGCATCCCATCGTGCCGGCCTTTCGATAGGCAAAGGAACCATCATGGTCCGCAAGCGTCTGGTCGTGCTGGCCCTCGGTCTCGGTTTCGTGATCGGTTGCGCCAACAGTTGTCGGGTCCCGTTGCTGGGGCGGCGTTTTCGCGCCAACGAGGAATGTCCGTGCATGGACCAGGGAGGAATGATGACGAGTGACGGGCCGGTGCTCATCGAAGGAGGCGGGCCGGCCGTGTCCACGCAGCCCGTGCCCGCGCCGACGCCGATCGGCCCGCCGCCGCGGCTGGTGCCGGCGCCGATGACGCAGCCTCCCGTGGCCCAGCCGCAGCCCTACGTGCCCCAGAAGCGGCAACGCAGCGTCGACGAATAAGTTCAGTATCGTCGCGCGGCAATAGGCGCGGGCTCTTCGGCCCCCGCTCGCCATCGGAAATCACTTCTCGAACAATTTGCGGAAGGCTGCGCGGCCCGCTATCAGGCGGTCGGCGTCTTCCTGCAATAGATAGCGCTGCTTGACGAGGTCGGCACAGTTGGCGTCGAACTTCTCCTGGTAGCGGGCAAAGCTGCCGTAGCGCTCTTCGATGGACGGACGCGGGTCGCCCGTCGTCTGCCGCGCGGCCTTGGTGGTGGCGAAGGGAATGTACGACCCCATCAGGCTGGCGAGCATATCTTCGGCGCCCACGTCGCGTTGACGCAGATTCCAGCCCGTGAAGGTGGCCAGCGGCACGCCCACTTCCGCGGGCAAGAGCGTGCCCAGGTCGTTGCCGTCCGGCCCGGAGCGCGGCACGAGCACGACGAACTCTCCCTGCCGGCGCGGCGGCAGCACGGTCATGATTCCCTTCGTCCAGCAATCCGGGCCGTGATCGAAGCTCTGGGCCCGCTGAATCACTTCGGGATAGCGCACGCCGGGCAGGGCCGGGAAGCCCGTGCTCGCCTGGCCCCACGCCACCAGCGTGCCCTTGTCGATGCGCGGATAGACACTGGCAGGCGGCTCGGTGCCATCGCGCGTCCACTGGTCGAGGGATTCCAGCAGGGCACGCAGGAACGGTTTGTAGTCACCCGGATTGGTCAAGTTCTGGGCGAACCGCCGCGAAGGTGGAAAGCTCGCCGGGCCATGCTGTGTGCCGCCGAACGCGTAAATGCGCACATTGGCGGGCACGTCAGCATCTTTCTTGCCCAGCGGATCGGTGTGCACCAGCGAGCCCGCGCGATGCCAGTACTCGGCGGCACTCTGCGTGTGCATCACCTTGGGCAGGAACTTGCCGCCCTCATCGTTCATCAGACGCTGCTGGATGGAGTCGGTGCGGCCGGTGTTGACGACCTGCCCATCTCCGGCCCAAAGGTAGGCCTCCTGGCTCGGGCCGTACGTGAACGGGAAGAAATCGGCGGGAAACGAGTGGTCTTCATGCTGCCCGTTGTGGCGATTGGGCTGGGCGAAGCGGAAGTTGAAGTAACCGAGCCCGCCGCCGGCGACGTGCGGGATCAGCCCATCGAAGACCTTGCGGTTTTTCTCATCGGCGTTGAAGCCGAGATAGAGGAAAGTGCGCAGGAAGCGGCCCGACTGCGACACGCCGAAGCCATGAGCCCGCTTGATGGCGGATGCTCCGTTCACGGCCAGCGGGTTCTTGTCGCCGTCGTACTTGAGGAAGGAAACGAGATCGCGGGTGGCGGCAAAGCCGAGCCCTTGCACGATCGGCCCTTCGGCCTCGTAGATCAGCTCGTAGATATAGCCGGGCCGGAACCCGCCCGCGGGCCGCAGTTGAATCGGCGGCAGCGTGCCCGCCACTCCTTGTTTGGTGGTCGGGATCTCGGCGCTGACCAGTTCCCACTGTTCGCGCGGGATGAGGATGCGTGGATCGGTCTCGCGCATGCGCCAGGTGAGCGTGGCCTTGTCGAGGCCGTTGGGCGCCGGGCGATAGCTGCCATGGTTGGGCCGCCGCGACAAGGGCAACTCCTTGGCCGGCTCCTCGGTCACCATCTCTTGCCGCACGAGTCCGCGGATCGGCTTGCCGTCGAGGGTGGCCACGGGCGGCCGCATCAAGAGCCGGTTGCCTCCGGGCAAGAGCTCGCCGATCCAGCCACACCAGACGATGGTGTAGCCCTTGCGGAACAGGAAGCCGTTGCCCGCATCGCGGGCCTCGGCAGGATCGTTGTTGCCCGGCGCTTGATTGAACATGGCGAGGGCCAGCTTGTTGCCCCGGTTGTTGACGTCGTAGAGGATCGCGCCGTTGCCCTTGCTCGGATCCTTGGGGGCCAGGATGAAGAAGTCCGACTCGAACTCGACCTTGCCCGCCTTGTTGCGCGGAGCATTTTGCAGATCGACGATGATCTGGTTGCGGGGATTGCCCGGATCGACGGCGAAGCGCACGACGCCGGTGATCTTCTCGTAAGGGCCCACGTCGCCGAAGGCCATGCCGCCCGCGAAGGGTTCGCGGCGCTCGATCTTGAAGTCGATGACCTCGGCCCGGGCCGCCAGACCCGGGATCAGCCACACAGCCAGCAGCAGGCCAAGGCGTACGCGCGTGAACATGAGGCAGGCTCCTTGACGGCAGGGTGAGACCAGTCGCGACTGGTGGTATGTTCGCAAAGGCGTCGCGGGCAAGCAAACGAAATGCCTGTCTTCCCGCTCATCGCCTATATTTGTGGTTGATGGACAGCACCTTCGTGCAACGCTGGTCGGCCCTCTGCTGGGGGCTGCTGGGTCTGCTCGCCGCGGCGATCTGGCTGATTCGCCTCGATGGCATGCTGCGCCTGGGGGGCATGCACAGCACCACCGGCTTCGAAGACATCAGCATCTTCAATATCAGCTTGATGCAACACGGAGCGCCTGCCTACAGCGATTGCTTCGAGTACCCCTATCGCCTGAGTCTGTTCAACTGGTTCTTTTACGCTTGCTACGCGCAGGTGGCGGCGATCGTCGATCCTTCCGAGGAACGGTTGCCCGCGGTGCTGCGGCTGATCACGGTGGCCTGGTCCTGCATCGGCTTCGCGACAATGGTGAGGCTGTTTCTTGGCTCTGCACCACTGCTTTCACGTTTGCAGATCTTTGCCTCCATCGGGCTGGCCCTGGCGGTGTGGTACGGGCCATTCCTCGGCTGGTGGTCGATGACGGTGCGGCCCGATGTGCCCGCCGTGGTCTGTGAGTTTCTCGGCTTGTTCATCGTTTTGCGCAGGGGAGAGAAGCTGAGCTGGCCCTGGGCGGTTGCGGCGGCCCTCTGCTTCTTCCTGGGCTGGAGCTTCAAGCAGAACGCCGTGATGATCCTGGCGGGCTGCTTGCTTGCCCTCGCGCTGCGACGCCAGTGGACCAGCGCGCTGCGAATCGCTGCGGTCTTTGCCTTCCTGGCGGGCCTCGTGCTGCTGCTCGCTCCGCCTGCCTATTTCACAAACACGCTGGCTCCGCGCGTGACTCCGTTTCAAGGGTCGCAGTACCAGGCGATCCTCTTCTGGTGGGCCATTTCCTGGGGGCCGCTGTTGTTGCTGGGGCCCTTGCTCCTGTGGCTCGGCTTTGCGGGCCGCCGCCGCGAACGGCTCGGGCAGTGGTCGCTGTTTCTGCCCGGGGTGGTCTTCTTGGTCGTGTTGCCCGCCAACTTGCTGGCCATGGGTCGAGTCGGTTCCTCGTGCAACTATCTCTTCGAGAGCTGGCTGGTCGGCATGACGCTCGTTGGCCTGCTCACCTTGCAAGCGGGCACGACGGACAACCCGCCCGGCCCGGACTGGCAGCGTTCCCTGTTCCTGGCCCTGGGGGGGTTGCTGGTGAGCGGTGCGGTGTTGAGTGTCGTGCCCCTGTTCCATCCCTTCCAGAAGGAGGAGGGCTGGCCGCTCGAAGTGATGCTCCGCTTGCCGCGCGAGCCATATGCCGAATCGTTGCTGTCGAAGGTCCGCGCCTGCCGTGGCCCGCTCCTTGCCGATGACTCTTATCTGATTCGCCAGGCCATGGGCGCCGAGGCCGTGAAGGTTCCGGTTGTCGATCTGACCATCTATCCCGATGCGCGGGCCGCCGGCCTGATCCGCGACGGGGGCATCGAACAGCGCATCCGCGACCGTAAGTTCTCGGATCTATGGTTGGAGGGGCGTGAGTCCTACTGGGCCGATGCTGCTCGCAACGCGGGCTACGTTGTG
>JBFWSD010000631.1:0-4950 GCA_050248575.1 Gemmataceae bacterium | reverse complement strand
CGTCTCGGGCAAGCTTGTCGAGATTGCCAGGGACGACATCGAGTTCCGCCAGGAGATCGGTTCGCTGATGCCCGAAGGGCTGACGGCCCCCATGTCGAAGGAGCAGCGCAGCGACCTGGTTCGTTACTTGATGGAACTGGGCCGGAGCAAGGGGCTGGAACATCTGTCGCACGAGCCCGCTCGCTTCGAGTACACCCTGGGCCCGCTGGAGCCGGAACGCTGGCCACAGCGCGGGCAACACGTCAATCGCGAGCGGCTTTACGACTTCTATGCCAAGGAAGCGTTGCACTTCATGCAGCAGCGGCCCATGCCGATCTTGTTGCCCGAGTGGCCCGGCCTCGATGCGGGCAAGCACGGTCACTGGGGCAACCAGAACGACAATGTCTGGAAGGACGACCGCTGGAATCAGACCGAACTGGGTTCGCTGCAATGCGGCGTCTTCCGGGAGGGCAAGCTCACCGTGCCCCGCTCCGTCTGTGTCCAGCTGGGCGACAAGGGGGAGATGTCCGCTTGCTTCAATCCCGATACTCTCCAGATCGAAGCGTTGTGGCAGGGCGGCTTCGTGCGCTACTCGGATCGGCGTTTCGGTTTCATGGACGGGATCCGGCCCGTGGGCACCATGCTGCCCGTTCCGCCGCCCGTGAAGAGAGAGCAGCCCGTGCGTTATCGGGGCTTCTATCGGCACGGCAAGCGCGTGGTGTTTGCCTATCGCGTGGGCGACGTGGACATGCTCGATGCGCCGTGGGTCGAGGCGGGCCGCTTCGTGCGCGAACTTGCCCCGGCCGACAAGCACTCGCTGGCCCACGTGACGCGCGGAGGTAAGCCGCAGTGGCCGCAGGTGCTGACCACGACCGGCAAGCTCGGCACGGCGAAGCCCTATGCCATCGATACGATCCCGATCCCCTTCGAGAACCCGTGGAAGGCCCTGTTCTACCCGGGCGGGCACGATTTCTTCAGCAACGGGTCGGCGGCCCTCTGCACCATGCAGGGCGATGTCTGGCACGTGCATGGCCTGGATGCCTCGCTCGAAAAGGTCCAATGGCGGCGCATCGCTGCCGGCCTGCACCAGACACAAGGGCTGGTGATCGCCGACGATGCGGTCTATGTCCTTGGCCGCGATCAGATCACGCGCCTGGTCGACCTCAATGAAGACGGCGAGGCCGACTTCTACGAGTGCTTCTCGAACGCTTACCAGACCTCCGCGGCCGGGCACGATTTCATCTGCGGCCTCGAACGCGATCGGGCGGGCAACTTCTACACCGCTTCAGGCAACCAGGGACTCTTGCGCATCTCCGCCGACGGGCAGAAGGCAGATGTCCTGGCCACTGGCTTCCGCAATCCCGACGGGCTCGGTTTGCTGCCCGACGGCACGCTGACGGTGCCCTGTTCGGAAGGGGAATGGACGCCGGCCTCGATGATTTGCGCGCGCAAGCCGGACGCGAAGCAGCCCCCCTATTTCGGCTACGGCGGGCCAAGGAACAACCAGCCGCCAGAGCTGCCCCTCGTCTACTTGCCGCGCGGGCTCGATAACTCGAGCGGCGGGCAAGTCGCCGTCACCAGCAAGCAATGGGGGCCGCTCGAAGGGCAACTCGTCCACTTCTCCTTCGGCGCTGCCACTCACTTTCTCGTCCTGCGCGCCGAGGTGGCGGGCCAGCTGCAAGGAGCGGTGGTCCCGCTGCCCGGTGAATTTCGCTCCGGCGTGCATCGCGGTCGCTTCCATCCGAAGGACGGCCAGCTTTATGTCAGCGGCATGTCGGGCTGGGGCACCTACGCCGCGGAGGATGGCTGCTTCCAGCGCGTTCGCTATACGGGCGACCCGGTGCAGTTGCCCTGCGGCTTCCATGTCCACAGCAACGGCGTGCTCGTCCGATTCACGGGGACGCTGCCCCGCGGCATTGTCGAGCAAGTCGATCGGCATTTCGCCCAGTGCTGGAACTATCGCTACAGCTCGGGCTACGGTTCGCCCGAACTCTCCCCCAGCCACTACGGCACGGCGGGCCACGATCCGCTCGCGATCGCTTCGATGCGCGTGCTGCCCGATGGCCGATCGCTCTTTGTGGAGCTGCCCGACCTTCAGCCCGTCAACCAGTTGCACTTGCACCTGGGTGTGGACAAGGAGCACTACTGCGACCTGTTCGTGACGGTACACAAACTCGACGGGCCGTTTCGCGATCCCGACTATCGAGAAAAGTCGAAGACGATCGCGGCGCATCCGATTCTCAGGGACCTGGCGTTTGCGGCCCGGCGCGAGCCGAATCCGTGGCGGCAGCCCATCGCCAAGGCACGCGACCTGAAGATTGCCGCGGGCAAGAACCTGACCTATGCCACGCCCGTGCTGCGCGTGAAGGCTGGCGAGCCGATTCGTCTGACGTTCAACAACCCCGACGTGGTGCCGCACAACTGGGTGCTGATCAAGCCGGGCACGCTGCGTTCGATCGGCGAGCTCACCAACCGGATGATCGCCGACCCGGAAGCAGTCCTGCGTCACTACGTGCCGCGCAGCGACGACGTGCTGGTCTACACCGACATCGTGTCACCGCAGAAGAATGCGGTCGTTTACTTTCAGGCCCCCAGCCAGAAGGGCCGCTATCCCTTCCTCTGCACGTTTCCGGGCCACTGGATGGTGATGAACGGCGAGATGATCGTGGAGTGAGCCCTTACTCCAGCTTCAGCACGCTCCAGGCAATCGCCACGAAACCCAGCCCGAAGCCGATCAGCACCAGGCAGGCCGTCGCCACGATGCGCAAGCTCGGGTCGGGGTCGATGAGCAGCTGGTTGTAGGCGTCGAGGGCCCAGGCGTGCGGGGTGATCTTGCTGATCTGTTTCATGTTCTCGGGCATCATGTCGCGCGGCATGAGGCAGCCGCTGATGCCCGCCAGCACCAGCACGATCAGCGTGCCGTAGATGGCGACCTGCGTTTCCGTCTGGGCCAGGCTGGCCACCAGGAGCGACATGCCCATGGCGGCAATGGACGTGGCCAGCACGACGGGCAAGAGCCACAGGACTTGTTCGTAGATGGGCCATTGTGCCGGCCCCCAGCGCATGCCGAAGACGATCTTGCCCGCGGCGAGCAGGAACAGCCCCTGCGCCAGTGAGAGGAGGAAGCAGGGGATCATCTTGCCGAGCAGGATTTGCCCGCGCGTGAGGGGGGCGGCCCGCAGTCTCTTCAGCGTGCCTTCGCGGCGTTCGGCCACGAATAGCCAGCCCACGGTCAGGACCAGGAAGAAGGCGAACATCACCGTCTGCGAGGGAACGAGGATCTGGTAGCGCAGTTCGCGGCGTGTGGAGGCTGCGGTCGGCCCGCCACGTTGTTCCGATTTGGTGAGCGCCGCCCAGGTCTTGCCCGTCAGGTTGTATTTCGAAAACTGCTCCTGAAGGGCCACCTGCACTCCCTTGCCCACCGCGGCTTTCTGTTCTTGCGTTTTCAGGAGCTGCTCGAGCTTGGCTTTGCCCACCACCTTGCCGAACACCGGGTCGACGATGGGCACTTCCACAGTCTTGCCCATCTTGTCGATGAACTCGACCTCGCCGATCTTTTCGAAAGCGCGGCCAATCATCCAGGGCAGGATCACGCGCAGCATCGTCACCTGGGCCACTTGCTCGATGATCGACGACGCCGTGGCCTGTGTCGGATCGCGGAGCAGTTCGGCATCGATCACTTCCAGGTTGATGCCGTCGGCGAAGAGCGGGTTGATCCCCTTCACGCGCTGGCCCTTGAAGTCCACCTCGTCGAGGAACGAGCAGCGCGACACGCGGGCACTGAATTCCGGGCCAAAGACCAGCACCGCGGAAACCTTGCCGTCGCGGACGAGCTGTCTGGCCTTTTCCTTCGTTTCGACAAGCTCGACCTTGATGCCGGCGGCCTGTTCGAGGTCGCGCTGTACGACCCTGGACCATTTTTCAGCGGGGAAGCCGTGGGCTGTGTCGTAGCCCCCTTCGTCGAGGTCGACAATGGTGACGCGCAGGCGATCGTCGGGTTTTTCGAAGAAGCCCTCCCCCAGCGACAGCCCGAGGACCATGATGAACAGCACCGGCATGGCCAGCAGGATGATGAGCGCGCGGCGGTCGCGCAGCAACAAGCGCAGGTCCTTCTTGGCAAGCGTCCATACGACCATGAGGCAGTCCTTCCCTGCCAGAGTAGAGCGTCACAGAAAGGATACTGGCCCAGGGGGCTAACGCCCCCCGCGCGCCGATGGAATCGTTGCTTCAATCGCGCAGCTCGGCCCCGGTCATCTCCATGAAGACCCGTTCCAGGTCGGGCTCCTCCGTCTCCAGGCTGAGCAGCTCGACCTTCAGGTCCTTGAGGACGGCCAGCAACCGCAATAGCGTGGCCTTCACGTCGTTGCAGACCAGTTCGAGCGGGCCGTCGCGCTCGAGCAGTCTCGCTTCGGGCAGCCCGCTCAGCCGGGCCCGCAGTTCGGGCGTCACGTCGGGCACGCGGAAGCGCAGCACGCCGTCCGCCTGCCCGAGCAGGCGCGACACCTCATCGCAGGCAATCAGCCTGCCGTTATTCAGGATGGCCACGCGCTGGCATAGTTCCTCGACTTCTTTCATGTAATGGCTGGTGTAAACGATGGTAATGCCGGCGGCGTGCAAGCGGCGCACCTCTTCGAAGATGTTTAACCGCGAATGCGGATCGACGCCCGTAGTGGGCTCATCGAGCAGGAGCAAACGCGGCTCGTGCACCAGGGCCATGCCGAGATTGAGCCGCCGCTTCATGCCCCCAGAGAACTCGCGGGCACGCGTGCTGGCCCGCTCGCTCAGGCCGATCGATGCCAGCACCTCGTCGACGCGTCGCTTCAGCGTGGCCGAATCGAGCCCGTAGAGTTTGCCAAAGAAGACCAGGTTCTCGCGGGCCGTCAGCTCGCCATAGAGGGCCAGCTCTTGCGGCACGAAGCCGATATGACGGCGCAGCTCGCGCGTGCCACCGCGGATGGAAACGCCATCAAT
>JBFWSD010000630.1:0-4954 GCA_050248575.1 Gemmataceae bacterium | reverse complement strand
TCCGATCTCCCAGCGTAAACTTGAGATCGTCCGCACCGAGACTAATCGAACCAAGACCGAACGAGAATTCCATACCCGACTTGGACAACTTGAGGGTGGCTGGATTGGTGGCCAGACCGGCGCTGAGCGTGATGGTTCCCACATTGCCGGCGTCGAGCGAGATGGTCCCTTCGGAGCTTGCGTCCGCGATCTTGATGCTGGGCTGAGAGACGGTGCCAGCCGCAGTCAGCTGCAGGGTGCCGCCGGCGTCGGCTTTCACACTGATGTTCTTGTCGCGCATGGTCACGCTGGTAAGAGCCGGCCCGGCGGTTAGTTCCACGGCCGTGGCCATCATTTTCGCCTCACCACTGTCCGTGACGGCCAGATAACCCTGGTTGCTGCTGTCGGCGTTCTGGAACTCGAGCTTGTTCGCCTTGAGCATGAAATTGCCGCTGTAGGTAAAGGTCTTGTTGCCAGGATAGGAGGAATTCTCTTCGGCGAGAGTCTTGGTAAGGTCCTCCAGATCTGTCTTCGCCTGGCTGAGGTCCGTTTCAGCAACGCTGAGGCGATCACTTACGCTCTTTACCGTACCATCTTCCAACGCCTTGACACTGTCCTTGACGAGAATCTCAGCCGCGTCGAGCAGGCTCTTGGATTTCAGGAGGGCGCCGAACTTGCTTTCGACGAAGTTCAACATCCAGGCACAGACCGTGTAGGCGTTCATGAACGCGACATTGGCATAGGGCGGGGCCGTTGATTTCGTTGTGCTGCCGCCATACAGGATGCGGAAGACAATGTGCCCGACCGTGGTACTGAGGGCCATGAACCCGGCAATCGCGGCCACCGCTGTCGCCGCCGAGGCAGCGGCCGCTTTCACCGCCGCATCCTGGTAGTCGCCCCCCGTGCCCAGGACAGGTTCCGAGAATTCGATCTTCTCCCCGCGCGTCACGTTGAGCACCGGTCCGCCGATCTTGGGCAGGCAATACTCGAGTTCCACGCGGCTGCCGACGACGAGTTCGTTCAGATCGAAATAGAACGAGGTGCCTTCGGCAAGCTTGGCCGACCCCAGATTCAACCCATAACCCAGCAACGTTTCCGGATTGAACTGAAGGCTGTAGGTCGGCCCCATGATGTGATCGTAATTGGCGCCGCCAACCACGGCGTTCACCACGTCGCCGCCAATGCTCTCGTATTTGCCGGGGAAGACGTGACTGCCGACGTGCTCGCGCCAGCCCTTGTTCGTGTTGACGCCGATCAACGTGCCGACGGACGCAAGGCCGGCGCCCATGCCGCTGCCGAGTTCCTGCCCGCTGCCGCTGCCCGAGCCACTGCCCAGATCGGACAGCGAGACGCCACCAATCTGCACGACCGGTCCCGGCACGTTGTTGAACCCCGCCGTCTCGCTCGTGAACTGCGCGTAGTTCTCCGAATGAATCTCGAGGTGCTCTTTGTCCTCCATGTCGTGGAAGATGACGCAGTTGAACTGCTCGGACGAGTCGCCCCCCACCGTACACGACTTGATTCCGCACGACGAGGACGCGTCGGGCAAGTCCAGCGGCGGCATGTTGCTGGCGTTGTAGACACTGCCCACCACCAAAGGCCGATCGGGATCCCCTTCCTGAAAAGAGACGATGACCTCGTGGCCGACGCGGGGCCAGAAGAAGGCGCCCCAGTTCTTGCCCGCCCAGATTTGCCCCACGCGCAGCCAGCACGAGCTGCGCGAATCTTTCTGGCCCTGGCGGTCCCAGTGGAATTGCACCTTGACCCGACCATACTTGTCGACGAACACTTCATCGTCGGACAGACCGACGACCCGCGCCGTCTGCGTGCCCGCGATGATCGGCCTGGGCGTTTGCCGCGCGGGCCGATAAGTCAACGCCGCCGGCAGGCAGCGAAAGCGATTGCTGTACGCAAGGACCTGCTTTTGCCCCGTCGAACGAAACTGAAAGTTCGCTTCCACCTCGTGTTCCACTTCTGTCAGCACGTACTCGCCGTTGCCGTCAAAGTGCTGGTCGAGCTGGAAACGCCGGCCGGCGCTGAAGTGTCCACAGTTGCTGGCCGCGTCGATCGCCAGCGCCTGGGGGATTTCGCGCTCGCTCTCGAGCCGGGCCAGCCGTTCGTTCTCGGTGGAAATGGCATTCAGTTGATCGGCCTGATCCTGCCCGTCGGGTCCGATCCCGTCGAACCATTTCGCACAGCCGCCCGGATAATCCTGATGTTCTTGCTGGGTGAGCTTCAGCTTGTGCTCCACGGTGCCAACCTGGGCCGACGCGGCGATCTCGCGCGTCGCGGCAAGATTCTGATCGGGCAACTCGAAATGATGATCCCACAGCGAGAACTTGCTGGCCGCCAGTATTTGCTGCTTGGCCCAGGAAGTCACGCGCAAGTAGTCCCGGCTCGGATTCTGCGCATCATCGAAGACGACCTTCGCTGCTTGCGCCAGGAGCTGGCAGCCCTGCGGGCTGTCGGTCACGACCAGCGTGTGCTTGTCGGCCTCGTGCTCGAAGAAGTAGTAGATCCCTTCCTCCTCCATGATCCGGCTGGCAAAGGCGAAATCCGTTTCGGCGTACTGGACGCAATACTCGCGGCGCGGATAGGAGCCGCTCAGACGAAACTGCACGTCGGGCCGCAACGCTTGAAACAACTCCTTCAAGATGTCGGGCACGCTTTGCCGCTGAAAGATGCGCGACCGTCGGCTTCTGGTGAGCAGCCATAACCGCGGCACGATGTCGGCTTCGTAGTAGACGAACGTCTTGTCGCGGCCCGTCTGGCGGAAGCGGCTGACAATGCCGTGATAATTCCGTTGCACGCCGTCGGGCAGAGTCTGTGCGATCGAGACGGGCTGGCCCAGGATCTCGTCGAAGGCGACCGGGTCGCCCGCAGTGGCGAGCTGGACCGTGAAGCAGAAGAGTTGCGAGAGCCCTTCGCGCCCCATCAGCCCGGCCAGGAGCAGGACGTCCTTGCCGAGCGGGGTGGAAATACGGATGTTACGCTCGGCTTGCGAATAATCGGACATGGCGTCTCCTTGCGCGGTCATCCGGGCGGTCGTTCTGCATCAGGAAGCTTCCAGGAATTGGCCGACCCGGCGACCTCGCGGGCAAACTGCATCAACTGCGGATAGACCGCGGCCCGCTGCTGCAACCGCTGCGACAGTGAAGCGAGAGTGGCGGCAACCACCTGAGCGCATAGATCCTCGGGGGGCAAGACTTCCGGCACGTCTTCGGGGGCCATGCTGCCGGTACTCCAGAAGGCGGCCTGGGCGATGGCGCCGATTGGATTCTTCAAGGTGAGCGGCGCGCTGACGGCTTCGAGCAAGCGACGGTTCTCTTCGTTCGGATCCTGTAGCCAGTGAACGACGGCTTTCCAGGCAGCCTGCTCGGCAGCGTTGGCTTGCTGCCCGCAGCAATGCCAGACGCACAAGCAGCCCCACCAGACCGCTTGCGGCTTGGTGAGCCAGCGGGCCATGAACTGGATCGCATCGTCGTAAAGCTCCTTGGCGACGAGACGTTCCCAGTAGGCTCGCGGCGTGGCCGCGCCGGTCAGCAGGGCGCGGGCCTGATCGCTCAAGGTGTCGCAAACCTGGTCGGCCCGTTTCTTGGATGGTGATTCCACAGCCATGGGGTCAATCCTCTGGGAGATTTGACAGAGTCAGCGTCGTCGAGGATTCGGCGCGAGGGCGAGGTCTATTTTGAGATGCGCCCGATGAACGTCCATGACAAAATGGGCGATCCTTGAACTGGCCCGCCCACGGCTGGGGCAAGCCCGGCGGGGCCAACTGTTTCGGCGGGAAAATGGCAGACGCGCCTTGTAGAATGCCACCGTCACAAGTGAAGTTACTCATTTCAAGCGGAGGTGATGATGTTGATGTTTGGACGTTCTTGTGCTTGCGTGGGTCTGGCTGCCCTGCTCCTTGTGTCCTCTGCCAGCGGGCAGGACAAGGAAGATCCGATCATCGCCACGGTCAAGAAGGCGCTCAAAGACAAGTCCAAGCCCTTCACGATGCTGGTCCTCATCAAAGTAAAGGAAGGTGAGGCCGCCAAGTTCGAGGAGGCCTTCGTCGCGGCCATCAAGGCCACCCGCAAGGAGAAGGGCAATCTCGTCTACAATCTGAATCGCTCGCTGGACAACCCGAATGAGTTTGTCGTCTTCGAGCGCTGGAAAGACTTTGCCGCACTGGAATCTCACATCAACTCGAAACACATCCAGATGTTGTTGAAGACCGTCATTCCTCTGCTCGACGCACCGCCGGAAATCGACGTGCTGGTGCCTGCAGGCGAGTAGCTGCGCGGTCCTTTTTCAATGCTGGTGGGCGACCTTCGCGAATTCTGCACAATTCCTTCATCGTTGGCTCACCGCATTTGGGGAAGATTCGCCCCCAAGACTCGTTCTTGACTCCCGTGGCCTGCGGTGCGCGCGATGGCAGCAAAAATAGCCTGTCCCAACTGTGAGTATTCGTTCGTGAGGCAGCGCAGCGAGGGCAAAGAACGTTGTCCCAGCTGTGGCGAGCGTTTCGCGCCCAAGCAGCGTGCCCGCCGCCCTTCGCCTGGTCCCGTCGAGGAAAGTGACCCGGACGGTTCAGGCATACCCTGGCGCGTGATTGGCGTGACCGCGCTGATTGTGGTCGCCGCCATCTACGCCAAGGATATCGAGAAGTGGCTGCGACCCGAAGAACCGGAAGTCGCCAACGTGACGCCGGCTCCGATCCCACCGCCACCGCCCAGCGAGCCTGAGCCGGACACCACTCCGGTCGACCCGGAAAGGCAGCGGCAAGAACGAATCAACAAGACGATTGATCGCGGCGTGGAATTTCTCAAGCGCGAGCTCACCGGGCTGCTCGGACCCAACGTAAAAGACCCGCCGGAACTGCTGCTCGGCTATGCCTCGTTCGCTGCCCTTAGCCTGCTTCATTCGGAAGTGCCTGCCAGCGATCCAGTAATCCAGAAAGTGCTCGCGAAGGTTCGCTCACTGGTAGGCG
>JBFWSD010000629.1:0-4959 GCA_050248575.1 Gemmataceae bacterium | reverse complement strand
TGCTCTTCCGATCTGGGATCGACGAAATAGCTGGACAGGTTGATGACGGTATCCGGTGCGTCCTCGCTGACGTTGACGTCGGGGAGAGGGACGCTCACGGGCGGAGTGTTCACCACGTTGACGGTACGCGACAGCGAGGAAGAACTCGCGTCGCCCGGACGATCCGAATCGTGATCCGTCGCATTGATCGAGATCACATAGCTGCCGAGGCCGTAGCTGTTGAAGTCGAAAGAGTCGCTGCTGACGTTGGAAGTGTAGTTCCGGGAGAAGATCAGGACGCCGTCTCTCCTGACGGTCACGGTCGAGGAACTGCCCGACACGTCTTGAATCTGCCAGTTGAATTGCTGGTTCTGGGTCGTGGTCTGGGTACCTGAAGACCCCGTGAGCGTGATCGTCGGCGCCGTGGTATCATCGTCGGTGACAACGATGTAGGAGAAAGCCGACGTGGTCGGCCCGTAGCCGTCCGAGGCGCGCACGCGGATCGCATACGTGCCCAGATTGATGCCGTACGAACGAAGCGTGGACCTTGATACGAACGGTGACTGGCCGGTGACGTCACCGAAGATGCCATCGCCGTTCAGATCCCATGAATAGCTCAGTGCTTGACCGTCCCCGTCCGTGGCCGACGCATTCAAGGTGACGCCATTCTGGTCCGTAATGTTGTAGGTGCCGCCCGCGCTGACGTTGTAGGGGGCCGTGCCGATGTGCAGGAACCACCCCCCCAGGTAGCCGCTGTCTCCGGCTGCGTCGTCGTAGATGTACAGGCCCCAGGAGTTGTTCGGATTGCTCCCGATAAACGTGGCCAGATCCGTGGGATAGGTATTCCCTGGAATGTCGCCGGAGCCGTAATTCGTTCCCCGGTAATAGGTGATGGGGGACGTGGCGTTGGACGAAATGATCTGCGAGAATTGCGGCAATGCGGCGGTGGAAAAACTGTCCGGCACAAAAGCCAGGTTGGCATTCGTCAAATCAAAGGAACTTCCGGCATCTGACATGAGTTGGATATAGCCCGTCGACGCCGATCCGAAGTACACATCCAGGTCCGCCGGGAAGGTGTGGCTCAAGTTGGCCAGGTCGACCTGAATGAAATTGATGGTGCTGGGCAATCCCGACACGTTGATATACGAGTAGACCGGATCCGACGTACCTGGGCCGGTGCCGCTGGCAGGGATGGTGATTCCGGCCAGGTTCGAAAAAAGAGCGGGCATGACCCGCGTCTCGAGGGCTTCACACTCCAACCGGGCCGATGGTCGAACCGCTCGCCGCGCTGTTCGCTTCGCCGGTTTTCGCTTGCCACCTCCAGGAAAGAGCCAGGTTCGAGCGAGCTTGGGCAACCAATTGGAGCGGATCATTGGAGCCTTTCCTTACGAGGTACGTCGCGACTTCTCGGGCAAGTTGGGCATGGCGGCGCAGAGGTCCTCGGCATGAGCACATCCGGGCGCGGCGCTACGAGACTCCTCTTTCTCTTGGGGGGGCATGGCGCTTTCTTCGCAGGTCAAGGATCGGGCTAGCGCCTGATTGGGCCTGTTGGAAGAATCGCTACGGAGCCGGTAACTGGGCGAGGATGCCCCGGAGCAGTTCGGTACGAGACGGATAGTACTGAGGCCGGCTCAGGCTCCGCGCACAAGACCAAGAAGATGTGGCCGTGCTGAGAAGATTTCTGGGAGACAATCCCGGATGCGAATCGAGATTGGGTGCGATCTGCAACTTGGAAGAAAGGGCGAGCACTTCGGAAGCTCCTGGGTGATGGATTGGGCGACCCTCCGGATCAACAATCTCTCAAGGTTAGGTTGCGGTTATTCCATGTCAAGCCAGTACTCCATAAAAACCTCCGCAGTTGGGGTTTTCCCGGGCCTCAGCGCCGCGGCCTCTGCTCCTGCCAGTGAGGCACGCAGCAACGATGGAAATAGACACTGCTTGCGAGGTGTCGCTGCCGTTGTTATCCCTGAATGCATGTCCGATCATACTGCAAGCGTGGGCCGGCTTGCCCCGTCTCCGACGGGGGCGCAACACGTGGGCAATGCCCGCACCTATTTGATTGCCTGGTTGCTGGCCCGCTCGCGCGGCGGCAAGCTGCTTCTCCGCATCGAAGACATTGACTCACCCCGTCTCAAGCCCGGCGCCATCCAGCAGATCTATGCCGACCTGCGCTGGCTCGGTCTCGACTGGGACGAGGAAGTGCCATACCAGACGGCCCGGCTGGCGCGTTACCAGGAAGCGCTCGAGAGGCTGCAAGCGGGCGAGCTGGTCTATCCGTGTACGTGTTCGCGGAGCGACATCGCAGCGGCCGCCAGCGCGCCGCACCTCGAACACGAAGGGCCCGCTTACCCGGGCACCTGTGCCTCGCGCCGGGCCGCTGCCGCGCGATCGCTGGAAGCACCATTCGCCTGGCGCTTTCGTCTGCCCGCCGGCGCCGGGCCCGCCTTCGACGATCTCTATCACGGCCACCTCGCCATCGACCTGCATCAAGCAGGGGGCGACTTCGTCGTCTGGAAGTCGGCGGGCACACCTGCCTATCAGCTGGCCGTCGTGGTGGACGATGCAGAGCAAGGGATCACCGACGTGGTACGCGGCGACGATCTCATCCCTTCCACACCCCGTCAACTCTTGCTCTACCAGGCCCTGGGCTGGCAACCGCCCGGCTTCGTACACGTGCCTCTCGTTGTGGGTGAGGATGGCCGCCGCCTCGCCAAGCGACACGGAGACACGCGTCTTGAAACATTGCGCGGACACGGCGTGAAGGTGGAAGACTTGCTAGGGCTGCTGGCTTATTCTTGTGGCTGGCTGCCGAAGGCGGAACCAATACGCGCGGTTGAGTTGCTGCCCCTCTTCCGCCTCGATACGATCCCGCGCGAGCCCTTCGTGCTGACTCACGTGGCACTGAAGTCTATCGGTTTACCAAACTAACCCGACGCGTCAGCGAGGGCATCCATTGCCTCGCTGACGCGTCGGGTTGCTGGCTCAGTCGTTGATGGCTTCTTTGCCCTGGCGGCTGATGTAGGCGCGGATCCGGCTCTCTTCGAGAGGGATGGAGCGGACGCGGCCATTCAGGAACAGACCGAGGAAAGCGCCGGGCTCCATCTTGCCGAGGGGCGGCAAGGGCTTGCCCAGCTCGTAAGGCATGTCGAGCGGCTTCGTCCAGGGCACGGACTCGCCCGCTTCGACCACGGCAAAGGTTCGTTCGGTGCCGTCCTTGATATCGGCGAAGCCGAGCCCCTTCTGCCCGTCGAACACGGTGGCCGGGCCAGAGAACGCACGCAGATGCGTCGTGCCCGGCTTTTCCTGGTTGGGCAGTTCATAGATCTTCGGCATCCGATCGAGCAGTGCCTTGTTGTGAGCACTGTCCCACGGCTCGTCGAGCTTGAATTCCTTGTAGAGATCGGCCTCCCCCAGCTGGGGCAGAATGGCCACGCGCCAGCTCAGCAGCGCCTTGCCGTCCTTGCCATAGATCGCGGCAGGCGGCAAGTGGCCGTTCTCGAGTTCGTACTGGTGCATTGCCAGCGCGATCCGCTTCAAGTTATTGATCACGGCGGCGCGGCCCGCGGCATCCTGGACCTGATTGATCTGGCTCCGGAAAATCTCGGGAATCAGGGCCAAGTCGTCGCCCGATACTTGCATGCGCAGCGCTACGCCAGAACCTTCCTGGTCAATCTGCAGCCCTTTGAAGGCGGCATCCATGCGTGAGCGGATGAACGATTGCTTCTGCAAGTCGTTGATGGGCAGGGGCATCTTGGTCGCGGTCTGCTGCAAGCCGGGCACCGCGTTCTTCAGCACGCCCGCCACTCCCTTGGCGACATTGGGATTGGGGAAAGCCAGCAAGATCTTGCCCGCGAGGCTATCGGTGGTATTGATCATGACGGAGACATGCTTGGCTTGGCGCGCGGCGCCGAGAGAAGGGGGCAGTTCGCCGGCCAGCCCCGGCATGGCGGCAGCCGCATCCAGGGAGATCACGATGGTGTGGTCTTCCGTCTCCTTGACGTCGGCTTCCAGCGGGCCGGGCGCGGGCTTGAGGGGCGGAACTCGCGTCAGTAGCCCGGGGGGAGCGATCACCGCCACGAACTTGCTGACAAAGTTCACGCCCAGCCCATCCTTGAGGGGATAGTACGTCACCTTGGTCTTGCCGAGCTTGACTTCCTTGGCGCCTTTCTGGCCATATTCTTCAACCAGCTTTTGCTGATCCATGGCCCGGCGTGTGGAGATGATGTAGGCCGTGGGCGGCGGTTTGTTGCCCGCGGGCGGCCCCAGAAAGACCGCGGTCACGCGATCGATGTCTTCCATGCTCAGGCCCAGCTTCTGCTCGTGCTCCTGGATCGGTTCGAACCAGGGCGCGGGCAGCTTGGGACGCAAGTTCTGCAACAGCGGGCTACGCCACAACTCGCCAACCCGAATGGCGACGAAGCCATTGGCGTTGCGCGGGATGAGGGGCAAATCCTCGTTTGGCTTCCAGTCCGGATCGGGACCCTTGCTCTTGGGCGTTGGATTCTTCGGATCGGTGGGTGGATCGTCGAACGAGGCGATGATACGCTGCACCTCTTCCGGGGTCTTCTTGGTGTTGTTCTCCTCGCCGTTGCCGTTGTTCTCGGTGGCCTGCTGGCAACCGGTCAGGGCAAGCAAGGATACGAGCAGAGCGGTCAACCCCAGACGGCGGCCCATCGTTCGCGCCAGGTACGTCCCCCACGTCCGGTTCATGGCATTCTCCCGCAATGGACAGGAAGTGATTTGCTGGGATGTATTATGAGTCGGTCTTGAGGCAAGATCAAGCAGCGATTTGGTTTGGTGCCACGCCGGGCAGTGGAGTGCATGCATTTGGCTGCTCGCGCGCGGACACCAACCCGGCGCGACAACGAGGGAACGCACAACACGTGTGCGCTACCCGTCGCGGGCGACAGAGATACCAACCCGACGCGTAAGTGAGGGAACGCGACTGGGCGCAACGGAACCGCACTGCCCGCGTCATCG
>JBFWSD010000628.1:0-4959 GCA_050248575.1 Gemmataceae bacterium | reverse complement strand
TCACGTTTACCGACGTTGCACGAATCCGCGCGCATCCGCGCACGCAGTCCGCGTCCATCCGCGGGCGAATTGTGCGATTCCCTCGCAAGCAAGATCATGCGCAAGGCGCGCAAAAGTTTGCTGTTTGCTATGCGGACTGCGTGCGCGGATTTTCGCGGATCTGTCGCGGCAGATGTGTGAAAAGAACCAGGGAGTCGGCCGCTGGGCTGGCAGAGCGCGCAAAAAAAACCTCCGCCTGTGCCGTGTCGACGCTTTTGAGAACCCGCAGTGTAAGAAGGGTGCCTCACGCCCGGCTTTTGGATCCCACTACAGGGTGGGCTTGCAAGCCCCGGACGAATTCAAATATTCGGCTCCCAGCGGGTACTCCATCGGTTCGTCAAAAGTGACGTCAATTCACGCACACCGCAGAGGTCTGTGAGGCCGAAGTGTCGGCCCCATGTCAGCATTCTACCACTCGTTTTGCGGCCGAGCAACCCGACCGGGCCGCCCCCGCAGCAAGTCGCGCGAGAGTCTGACCTTCGGCGCGATTGTTCCAGGCAAGACGCTTGTACGGACTCCTTTTCACCCCAGCCGAATGCCGCGGGACAACGACCCGGGCTGCCCTTTCTGCTATATTCTTCTCCAGTCACCAAAGGGAGGACCTGCCATGTCGCGCGGATCGTTGCTGGTTGTGTTGTTGCTGCTGGGCGGAGTTGCTGCGTTTGCGCTGGGCCGGGCCGAGGTCGACGAGCCACGCGCGGTGACAACGTCGACAAAGCGCGAGTTGCCCGGGATGCAAGATTCCGGCGCCGTGCTCTTGCCGAACCAGTGGTCGTTGCGGCCCGTGGGCAAGCATCTCTTGCTGGGCGATTTTCCCGTCAATCTCGCGCTGCATCCCTCGGGGGAGTGGCTGGCGGCCCTGCACGCGGGCTACGGTGAACACGAAGTCGTGCTGATCGATCTGAAGCGGCAGAAGATCGTCAGCCGCGTCGCGTTTCCGCAGACGTTCTATGGCCTGACCTTTTCGCCCGACGGCAAGACGCTCTTCGTCTCGGGGGCCGAGTATGGCACGGTGCTCGTCCATGACTTTGCCGACGGGCTGCTCAGCAAGCCGCGCGCGATCACGCTCGACAAGATCAACGAGCGCCTGGTCACGGGCGGCCTGACGATCGATCCGGCCGGCAAGAACCTCTATGTCTGCTGCACCTGGGGAGACGCGGTCTTTCGCGTGCCGCTCGACGGCGGCAAGCAGCAGAGCGTCGAGCTGCCCATGGATGCGCACCCTTACGCGTGCGTGCTGGACCCGGCGGGCAAGCGACTGTTCGTCAGTCAGTGGAGCGTGGGGGGCGTGGCCGTCATCGACCTGGAAAAGAACAAGATCAGCGAAACCTGGCCGACCGAACGCCATCCCACCGAAATGGTCCTGTCGCCCGACGGCAAGACGCTCTTCGTGGCCTGTGCCAACTCGACGCAGGTCAGCGTGATCGACACGGCCACGGGCAAGGGGCTGGAGACCATCGCCTCGGCACTCTACCCGCAAGCGCCCAACGGCAACACGCCGAATAGCCTCTGCCTCACGCCCGACGGCAGCATGCTGGTCATCGCCAATGCCGACGCCAACAACCTGGCGGTGTTCAACGTCGCCGAGAGAGGGAAGTCGCGGCCCATGGGCTTCATCCCGGTGGGCTGGTACCCCACCTCGGTCCGTTTCAATCCGCACGACAAGCGGCTCTACGTGGCGAACGGCAAGGGGATCCAGACCAAGTCGAACCGGCACGGGCCGCATCCGCTGCGGCAGCAAACGCTGCGCGAGTATATCGGCGGGCTGTTCCAGGGGACGCTGGCGATCATCGATCTGCCCGGGCCGGAGCGGATGGCCGCCTACAGCAAGACCGCGTACACCTGCAGCCCGCTGCGGCGCGATTTCGGCGTGACCCTCGAGCGCCCCGAGAACAACCCGATCCCGGGCAAGATCGGGGACGCCAGCCCGATCAAGCACTGCATCTACATCATCAAGGAGAACCGCACCTACGATCAGGTGCTGGGGGACATGAAGGAGGGCAACGGCGACCCGAGCCTGTGCCTGTTCGACGAGAAGATCACGCCGAACCATCACAAGATTGCCCGCGAGTTCGTGCTGCTCGACAACTTCTACGTGGAGGGGGAAGTCTCGGCCGACGGTCACGAATGGTCGATGGGGGCTTACTGCACCGACTACGTGGAGAAGGTGTGGCCGCAAGGATACCGGGGCAGCCCGTTCAAGAAGCTGGGCTTCTATCCATCGGAGGGCTCGAAGGACCGCTCGGCGCGGCCCGCAGGGGGCTACATCTGGGACCGCTGCGCTGCCGCCAACGTGACCTATCGCAGCTACGGCGAATGGATCGCCAACGGCAAGACACCCGCCGACCCCAGCAAGGCACGCGTCAAGGCCCTGGAAGGGCACTTCGACCCGATGTTCCGTGGCTACGATCTCGACTACCCCGACGTCAAGCGCGCCGAGCGCTTCATCACCGAGCTCAAGCGATTCGAAAAGGAAGGCGCGTTGCCCCAGTTCACGGTGCTGCGGCTGCCCAACGATCACACCTACGGCACGCGGGCGGGCAAGCCCACACCCATCGCCATGGTGGCCGACAACGATCAGGCCCTTGGCATGGTCGTGGAGGCCGTTTCGAAGAGCAAGTTCTGGAAGGACACGGCCATCTTCGTGGTCGAGGACGATGCCCAGAACGGGCCGGACCACGTCGACGCCCATCGCACGATTGCCTTCGTGATCAGCCCGTACACCAAGCGCAAGTACGTCGACTCGACGATGTACTCGACCAGTTCGATGCTCCGCAGCATGGAGTTGATCCTGGGGCTCGAGCCGATGAGCCAGTTCGACGCGGCGGCGCGGCCCATGTACCACGCGTTCCAGCCCAAGCCCGATCTGACTCCTTACCAGCACGTGGTCCCCAAGGTGGACATGAACGAGAAGAACGAGAAGGGCGCCTGGGGGCAGAAACTGTCCGAAGAGTTCGACCTGTCGCGCGAGGACGCGGCCGACGATCTGCTCTTCAATGAGGTGATCTGGCGTTCGGTGCGCGGGGCCAGCTCGCCCATGCCGCCGCCCGTGCGGGCCGCCTTCGTGTTCCCGCACCTGGGCAAAGATGACGACGACGACGACGATTGACCTGTCAGGTGGAGATGTCGGTAAGGGAGTAGATCTGCGCGAAGCCACAGAGCCAGTTGGCGGCGCGATGCCGCTCCTGGGCAGTATTGAGCGCGGTATCGAGAGCTTCCTTCGGAGCGTGGCTGAGGGTGTGGCTGCCCAGGGCCAGGTCGCCATCGAGCAGCCGCAGGCGTGTCTCGTCGAGCGGGCCGAACCAGGTGCTGTTGGCGAAGTCGGCGAAATCGAGATGCGCCGGGCGGGCCGCAAACTCATGCAGCCGCCAGTGCACCGCGAACTGATGATGTGCGAAGCCGTTGATCTCTCCCACAGGCCGCAGCGCGGCCCGGTCGAGAAAGTCCCGCCCGCCGGACTGGCTCAGGAAGCCGATGGCGGGCAGCACCTGCCCTGGATCGACCAGCTTGTCGTGCGGCGGGATCTCGGCCAGCCCGAGCGCCCAGGCGAGCACGGCCAGCCCTTCGAAGCGCCAGGCGGCATCGATGGCGGCCTGTGGCTCGAGTTCGCCGATCGCACTCCGCAGGATCTGCCATTCCCCCTCCTCGGGTTCATCCGCGACGCCAAGTTCCTCGAGCCAGTGCAAGAGCCGCTGCCGTTGCGTTTCGGTGTCGTGATCGGAGTGATCTTGCTGTTCGAGCAAGCCGCGGCCCGCCACGGCGGCCAGGACGACGGCCCGCCGCGCCACGCGGGCGGCCTTGGGCGGGATCAACGGCGTCTGCTCTTCCGTCTCCACGCCGGCTGCCCCTGAATAGAAGTCCTCCTCGTCATCGGGCGAAACATCCTCGATGGCGGCGGGCAATTCCGCCGTCTGGTAGAGATCCACTTCCTCGGTTGCGGATGGCTCCGGCGTGCCGTCATCTTCTTCCTGAGGTTCCGCGGGCCAGGCTGCACCAACCGGTTCGCCCGCTTCCGCCTCGGCTGGCGGTGGTGGAGGCTGCCCGGGCCATTCACCGGTTTCCAAAGGCGCGGGCCGCTCTTCACTCTCCGGTTCCGCGGGTTCATCCAGTCGAGATACGGGCAGCTGCTCGAAATCGGCGGCCCCGGACTCGTCTTCCGCAGGGGCCTCTGCCGTCGCGGGCGCTTCCTCGATCACTTCATCGACTGCATCGGCCCGGGGCGGTGCCTCTGCCTCTTTCGCTTCCGGCTGTGGAGCTGGAGGAATCTCGAAGAGGGTAGGCACAAGTTCGCTGGACGATGCTGACTCTGCGACGGGATCCGCTTCGGGCTCCTGTTCGGGCACCCAGTCCTCTTCGAAGGAGCTGAGCGGCCGCGCACTTTCTTGCCCGGGTGGCGGAGGCGCGGCTGCTTCACGCTGTCGTTCGACCGGAGCAGACGGCGGACCGGTCGGCACCGTCGTTCGCGGCTGTTCGACCGGAGGCGGCTGAGCGGGAGGACGGCGTTCCGCGACCGGAGCCGGCGGCGGCTCAGCGGGGGCACGGCGTTCCTTGACGGCAGGACGGCGCTCTTCGAGCGGGGCGCGGCGCTGCATGATGGTCTTGGCGCCGCGCTTACTCGAGCTGGTCTTTTCGGCGGCGGCTTCGCCCAGCAGACTGCTTCGCGTGCCCAGCAGGGTCACGTTGGTGGTGCGGGGCAGCTCGGCATCGTCGTCGTGGTCGCCGTCGCGGGCGATGAGGATCCGCCCTTCCCAGTCGCGCAAGGAAGACGGCGTGGACAGGAGAGCGCCGAGGTGCTTGGCCACCGCGTACAGGTAGTTGAGCCGCTCGTCGCCGGCAGGATCGAAGTCGGGCTGAAATTCGGTGGCCAGCGCGAAGCGGAAGGAGTTGATTGCCTCGATGATCTTGTGTTTGCGGGGGACG
>JBFWSD010000627.1:0-4968 GCA_050248575.1 Gemmataceae bacterium | reverse complement strand
AAGCTCGAAATCCGCAACAAGTTCTTATGCACCAACCCGAAACGTTAGCGAGGGATTTCTTCCGCACATCGCGGAGATTTGACCTCCCCCGCGCTTACGCTGCGGGCTGCTACGACAAGGTCAGCGTCGCTGCCGCCAGGCAGCGCTAGCATGGCGAGTTTGCACAAGCCGGGCGATGCTGGCCCGCTCTGCTTCGCTCCACGCAGAGGGCACGAGCGACCAGCCTGTCTTTTCGGTCAGGCTTGTTGAAATTGCGCTGGCCAGCGGGGCAGGCTCGATGCCTCGGCCTGTCAATTCAAGCAACCCGGGCAATTCCGGCGCGAATGGGCTGCCCGCCAGCAATACCGCGCCATGCTGCAATAACGCGCCGCGCTGCCTCCGCTGGGCGCTGCCCACTACCTTGGACGCTGCGATCATCAAGTCTCCAGCAGTGGGAGCCAGAAAGCAGAGGGGCGCTGACGGTTCGAGGGCTGCCTGGCCGCGCGAGACGGCCACGGGCACCTCGAGCCGGTCAAGCGCGGCCGCGATGACTGCGTGCATCTTCGCTTGCCAGCCACGCCAGTCCGCGCCGCGCCACGGCGCGCCTGCGGGCAACGCCAGTGAGTACGTCAACTCATGATGATGGACCAGGATCAGGCCGCCGCTGGCCCGGCGCACCCAGGGGAGCGATTCGAGGCGTTCGGTTCGTCGCTCCCGTTCGGGCTGAAAATAGCCCAGGCTGACCGTCGCTTGCGACCAGCCATAGAAGCGCAGCGCGGCTTGCCCGGCCGCGGCGGCTTCCAGCAAGAAGTCGTCGGCCGCCATGTTCCAGACGCCGTCAGCGATCTCATGAGGAAGCAAGCGAATCGTCATGTGTGGTGAATGGTCAGGAGCCGCACAGTACTCAAGGTGGAGATGAGATCTCTGTCAGTTCACTCCCGTCGTTCACGCTCCGGGCTCGCCGAGCGAACGCCGCGCGTTCGCCGCAATCAAACTCGCAGGCACGCGCTCACTGTGCGTTCACCGCGACCTGCCACCGACTACGGACCACGGACTACTGCTCGCTTTCGGATACTGGCACCTGTACAATCCTATCAACTTTCCTACCTGCTCGTCTCACCCCGCTGGAGGAGTTTCGCATGCGAATGATCACGCGCATCGGCTTTGGACTGGGTTTGCTGGCGCTGGCAGTCACGGCCCGGGCCCAGTACGGCGATATCAGCGATCTGAAGGTCGCCAAGCCGGAAGACAAGGTTGATATGAAGACGGTGCCCGCGCCCGAAGGGGCCGTCGTCCTCTTCGACGGCAAGTCCCTCGCCGGCTGGACCAAGACCAACGGCAAAGACGCAGCCGCCTGGGAACTGAAAGACGGCGCCATGCAGGTGAAGGGGGGCAACATCATGACCAAGGAGAAGTTCGGCGGCAGCTTCAAGCTGCATGTCGAGTTCCGTGTGCCCTACATGCCCACCGCCAAGGGGCAAGGACGCGGCAACTCCGGCGTCTACGTGCAGGGCCGCTATGAAGTCCAGGTCCTCGACAGCTATGGCCTGAAGAGCCAGAACAACGATTGCGGCGGCATCTACGGCGTGGCCGCCCCGAGTGTGAACGCCTGCAAGGCCCCGACCGTCTGGCAAGCGTACGACATCGATTTCACGGCCCCCGTTTGCGAGAACGGTAAAAAGGTCAAGAACGCCCGCATGACCGTGCTGCACAACGGCGTGAAGATCCACGACGACGTGGAGATCACCAAGGACAACACGACCGCGGGCCTGGGCGGCGACGTGTGCACGCCTGGACCGATCATGCTGCAAGATCACGGCAACCCGGTCCAGTACCGCAACATCTGGATCCTGCCCAAGAAGTGAACGAGTGACAAGGTGACAAGGCGACCGCCGGGGCCTTGTCACCTTGCCTGTCTCGACTCGTCGCACAATCCATCGATCCTGGCATCGAAGTTGCCTCCTCACTTTCCGGTGGCGAACTCCGGAAACGAAGGGCGCGTCCGCGCGCCTGGGCTGAGGTACTTGCCATGGAAAATCCGCTGGCGGGAGTGATCGGCGACTGTGATGCGCCTCCCTTTGATGTAGTGGTGGCTTCGCGCGATGTGGGTTTTGACCGACCGGCGGATTTCCGCTGGTGCCGGATGAGGCCACGGCCCCAAGCATCGGTCTGGCTGCCCGAGTCGATCCGCAACTGGCTGCGCTTGCGCGCGCAGAAGCGCTGTTCGACCTGTGCCGAGGACTGCCCCGACCTGAAACGCTGCGTCTTCGACCGCGCCGGGCAGCTTTTCAGCTACGTGATGGGCCAGTGCCCGCGCTGCCACACCATCTACTGGGACGAAGCCTGATTCCTCTCCCGTGAGCGCAGTCTCTCGCTCACTTCACAGACAAACACACCAGACACGTACTTTTCCCTTGCCCGGCGCATCATGATGGGAAACAGCCCCGCTGCGCGCTGGGGGTGGCAACATTGAACAGGAGTGTGTGATGGCGGGCCGAGTGGCGACTTTTTGTCGCGTTGGACACGGCGAATCGTGTCATCAACTTTTGCGCAAAGTTTGTTGATATCGTTACTTGCGGCATGGGACAGCCATTGGGCTTGCACACTTGCCGGGCGGCAGATTTCGCCGCAACTCATGAGAGAACAACGACATGGAGCAACATGCCCATTGCCTTCATTGTGCAACCAATGTGTGCAAGCGAGCGCTTGCCCGTCAAAACTCAGGGCAAGTAAAGCGACAGGTTGGACGTCACCGTCTGGCCGGCGGGAACCACGACCGTGACCTTGGCGACACGGCCGCTCGATTCCTTCGAGCACGACAGGCTGTAGTTGCCCGGGGCCAGGTTGGCGAACTCGTAGCTGCCGTCTTCCTTGGTCTTGGTAGTGGCGGTGGGCTGCCCCTTGGGGGGCGGCTTGTCGGTGTTGGTGAGGTCTACGGTCAGACCGGGCTGGGGCCGCATCCCTTCCATGACCACGCCGACGATCTTGCCCGGCCCTTTGTTGGGTTCGCCGTCGGTGAGCGTGATCGTGGCGGTGGCAAAGCTGACCAGCCCGACACCGTTGGTGAAGGCGACGGTCAACTCGTTCTTGCCGGGCAGCGCTCCTTGCACGGGTACCTGGGCACTCCACACCATTTCGCCCGCCACATTCATCATGGTCCCCTCGGTGGTGGGGATCTTGGGAGGCATGGCGTTGTTGATGGGCTTGCCCCAGAAGAACTCGACCTTGGCGATGCCCGATTCGGGATCCTGCCCGGTGGCCGACACGTTGACGACTCCCTTGAGGAGCGACGTGGCGGGCACCTGCACGAAACGGACATTCTCGGGCGGGCTGTCGTCGAGGATCACGTCGAGCAGGGCTTCGCGCACCACCACGCCGGTGCGGTCGAGCAAACGAGCCCGCAGCGTGCGCTGGCCGCGGATGCCGCTCGTATCGAGGGTCACGTCCCAGTCGTCGTCGGAAGCCTGGAAGAGCAGAGTGCCTTCCTTGCCCGCCGGGTCGAAGCCGAGGAAGCGATTCCGGGGCGTGGCGAGTTGCTGGACGAGGTCGGGCGTGAAGACGCCCTGGATTTTCTGCCCGAGGCTGAGTTCGAGCGTGCTGCCCGGCGGCGCGTTGTCGACTTCGATGCCGACCTTGTAATCCGGGCTGGAGCGGGCAAACTTGGGCGCCACCAGCCGCACCGCCGGATTGTCGTCTTCTTGCGGCGAGGTCGGCGCGCCCATGCGGGCAAACGTCACGTTGAAAATGAAGGCCCGCTTCTGCCCATCCACCTGGATGTAGACGTACCCGTTGGGCGCGGCTCCTTCGGCCAGCTGGATGTTGCTAGCATAGAGCAGGACCTGCCCGCCGTCGGGCGGGACCACGCCGGTGAAGTTGCCGTCCTTGGCGGAGATGAAGCCGGGAATACGCGTCGGGGGCAAGACGAGCTTCACCTGGCACGGCGGCGGGGGCAGCGGCGTCGTCAGGGCGCGCAGGTTCACTTCGAGCAGATTCTGGCCCGACTTGGGCGACAGCGGCCAGAAGCGGATCGAGGTCACGCCCACGTACTCGCGCGGCGAGGCGATGCTGACCGGAATCACTTTTTCGTCGAGAATGTCGTCCGTCTTGGTCGCGTCGACGAGGCGCCAGCGCAGCGGCCCCTGGAACGCGGGAAGGTTGGGGGCAGCCGTGGCTTTCTTGACGGCGTCAGCGGCCCCGGCCAGGGCATCGGCAGCCTGCTTGACGGCATCCGGTGCGTTGGCGGGCGGCGCCATGGGCTGGCCAAATTTGACCAGCGTGGTGCTGTTCGGCTTCACATCCAGCGTGGCACTGCCGTTGGCAATGGCGTTCTCGCCCGCGTAGAGCTGCACGCTGACCTTCCGCGCTTTCATGGTTGGATTGCGCACGAACAGGTAGAAGCTCTGGGTGCCGGTGATGGGCCGCAGCCGGAGTTCGCTGATGGGGACTCCGGGCCCGCTCGGGCTATTGCTGAGCGCCAGCTCGAGCCGATCCGCCAGCGCCGGCGGCAACGACGACAGCGCAACGCGGCGATGATACACCCTGGCGCCCACGCTGATTTCCACCAAGAAACCGCTGGGCCGCGGCGTGCGCGTCAGCTCCGCACCAGGCTTGAGCGCAATGTAAAGGTTCACCGTGGCGCTGCGAATCCCTTCGCCCGCCTCGCTCAAGTTCTCGAGCTGTTTCAGATTGGGTTTGATGTCGAGCCAGTCGTCGTCGGCAGTGACCACGTTGAAGGTGGCCTTTTCCTTCGATTCCACAGGCGCGAACAGCGTGAGGTCGAGGTGGCAGTTCGTGCTCGGGTTGGCCAGCGTCAACGAACTCGACGAACAGCCGTCAACCAACAACGACGTTTCGCCCGGCGGCGTGCCGCCGCGGCGACGATACTCGATGGCCACATCGGCATAGAACGGCGACCCATCCAGGTCGCGGCTGCGATAGCGATAGAAGCTGTCCAGCCAGCCAAACAGGGCATCCACCTCGCCCACGCGC
>JBFWSD010000626.1:0-4970 GCA_050248575.1 Gemmataceae bacterium | reverse complement strand
CCACGCGCGTGCCCAGAAAAGCCTGGGCCACCGAATCGACCACGTCCGACTGCGACGGGTCGCGCTTCTCGCCGACCGTGACGATGTAGTAGCCCACCGCCGGGCTGTCGGTCGTCTTGCCCGTGGCCACCAGCACTTCGCGGGCCAGCTCGTCCCACGGGCGGTTGGCGGCCACCTGCTGCCTCAGCCATTCGTGGAAGGCGCGCACCCCCTTGGTGCCCCGCACATCGTGATCGCGCTCGCGGCGGTTCTGGAACAGGTCGGAAAGCTGCAAGGTCCAGTAATCGACGAACTCGGGCCGTTTCAGCAGCTCATCGATCAGCTTGCTGCGCTTGTCCGCGGCCTTGTCGGCAACGAAACGCCGCACTTCTTCGGGCGCGGGCAGGACACCGATCGTGTCGAGGAAGACGCGGCGGATGAACTCGTCGTCGCTCGACAGCCCGGAGGGCTCGATGTTGAGCATGGCGAGCTTCTTGAAGACATGCTCGTCGATGAAGTTGTTCTTGCCCGCGAACTTCTCGGCGGGCACCTTGTGATCGTACGGAGAGGTGACGATGAGCACGCCCACCTGGGCCGCGAAGAGGATGCGAATGGCGGCCTCGCCCGAACGCAACATGCGGATCTTCCCCTTCGCATCCACGCTGGCGGTGCCGGCGTCCCCCGATTCGAACTTGGCCAGCCAGGTGACGTCGCGTTGCCGGCCGTCGGTGTAGGTGGCCGTGACCTTCACCTGCAGCTCTTCACCGACACGCAAGTTTTGCTGCCGCGGTTCGATCTCGATCTTCTGCACTCGGGGTTCATCGCTCTTCGGGCCAGGCATGCCCTTGGTGAGCCAGTCGAGGAGGAGGCGATGCTCGCGGCTGCCCGCCTCCATCAGCTTGCCCCCTTCGTGCGGCACGCTGCCAAGTGGCTTCTCCACCAGCAGGCTGCGGGCCGGATCGCTATGGTTGATGCGCCGCCCGCTGAACTCGCGCGTGATCCACGGATAATCGAACTCGGGGGCGTAGCCGCGCAGCGAGAGACGGAAGCCGTTCTGTCCGGCAAGCTTGCCGTGGCAAGCACCCTGGTTGCAGCCCAGTCGCGTCAGCAGCGGAATGACATCGTTGACGAAGGAAGGCGGTTGCGCGTCGTCAGCCTGCGGCGGGGCCGCCTGAAGTACGACCGGTGCCAGTATCAAGAGCGCACCCGCGAGTAGCCCTGCAAGTCGCACGGGTTCACCTCGCTGTCAGGTAGGAATGCAATCGGGGTAGGACCGATCCTGGCGCAGGTCGGCGGTGTGGCAGCGGGAGCCGAGAACCCCCCATTTCGTCCCGGCTGATAGAAGATTATCGTTCTGTGCCGCAAAGATCAATGAAATTCGGATGGTTGTATCGTGGGTGACCATTAATCTACGGCAACGTTGAAACGGTCAATCTCCACGACGGTCCCGATGTGGCACTCATCGAACAACGCCAAGAGATGCGGCACCCCTTTGCTGAGAGCAAGATCGCGCTCTTCAGTAAATAACGGGTATATGCAATAGAACCTGACAACCCTTCCGTCTCGACATCGAACCTGACCAGATTCGTCAGGCTCGGCCAGCAGCAGGAGGGAGGTAAACCCCAGGTTGGGCGCCAGCGGAGTTGGTGGTTCTCCATTCGCAATGAGGGCATATTCGCCAGTCAGCCAGGTATTGTTGTCGTGAGGGTAATGACCAACTCGCCGCAGCCACTCGACCGGCCAGGCGTTCTCGGATCGCTGGAGTGCTTCGTCAGTGAGCGGCCAAGGTGCTCGAAGACGGATGAACAACTCCGCGTAGCAGAAATCCTCGTGTCCCTCAGGTACTGTCATTGCTTGCTCACTCATCCCGGTCGTGAATAGCGTGACCCAGCTGTTATTGAAAAGAGGCGGAACTACATGCACAGAAATCGAAACAGCGGCAGGTACGACGTCGTTTAACGCGAGCGGCAAGATTGACCCCCAATACCGTTCAACGTGACGTACGATTTCTTCCCGGACGCTCGACGGTCCGTTGGGACGGTCATCCTCAGGGAGCTTTGCGTCATATGCACAGAGAAGGTCTGCGATCTCCTTGTGGCCATATGCAATGGCATGACTCAGGGCGTTCATGCGAGGATTCTCACCGTACGAGCCGTTGACATCCGCACCGCGCTCAAGAAGCAACTGAACTAGCTCGAGCGAACCGGAGTTTACTGCGCCAATCAGCGTTCCCCCTCCACCTTCCTGCGTGCTCGGTCGGATTTTGGCGCCATGATCAAGCAACCAACGTGCTACGTTGACACAGCCATACCTCGCCGCATCCCCGAGCGCGTTATCCGGATGTCTCTCTCGCGGTGAGTTTACATCAATGCCCGAGGAAACGAGAAGTTCAATCATCTCGACGTTGTCACGTCTTGCGGCGTGGTGTAGCCATGTTGTGCAGATAAAGTAGGTTGTTAGCAATTCCGGGCGATGCTCGAGCAAATCACGAGCGGCTTGCACGTTACCTGAGGAGACTGCCTCGTCCATCTTCTGTGTAGGGGTCAACATTGCTCACCCTCAGTCTTGCCTCTCCCCCACGGCGATGATCGGATCGTTATCCGATTCCCACCGTGGAACTTAGAGAGAAGTCGTGAACTGACTTATGTGAACCCTGCCCAGCCTGTCTCTTCGTCAAAGTGAGAATTGTACCTGAGGCTTGTATTCGCAAACAGCATCAAGCGATAAGTCCGGATCTCCCCCCAAATTCCGACATTGCGGCCCGTGGCGCCGTCCATGATGTTATCCGAGTAGGGCAGCCCTCGCGCCGACAGCCTATGGTGCACTTCGTGCCTGGGTGTGCCCATCGGCAACTCAGCGTCCACAAGTCGTTGCAGCTCTGCTTCGGAGATGGTCGGCACGTTTTCCAGGTAGATCACTGCCAGCAACGTGCCAATGACCACGGCGATGACAACGCGCTTCATGGTGTCGACTCCTGCGCGGGCGAAAAAGTCGCCGTCCTTTACGGTTGGCATGGCCCGCGTCAACGTTCACAATACCAGCAAGTCCAGGCGGAGGAATCAGACCATGTAACCGGCGGGGGCAGACCATGTACCACCGTCCGCTATTGCTCGTGTTCTTGCTGCTGGTGGCCGTCACGCTCGGCTGCGGCAGCGACGATCACCAGGGCACCGTCATCACCTTTCCCGCCAGTGCGGTTGGCAAGGAGGCCGAGGTCCTCCACCAGCAGATCGCCCGCTTCCACGAACAGCATCCCGACATTCATATCGAGCTCCAGTACACGCCCGATGCTTCCGACCAGCGGCATCAACTTTACGTGCAGTGGCTCAATGCCCACGCCAGCGATCCCGACATCCTCCAGCTCGATGCCATCTGGACGCCGGAGTTTGCCGCCGCGGGCTGGATCCTGCCCCTCGACCGCTTCCACGTCGAAACCGACGACTTCTTCAAGGCCACCGTGCGGGCCAACCAGTGGCGCGGCAAGCTGTATGCGCTGCCCTGGTTCGTCGATGTCGGCATGCTCTACTACCGCACCGATTTGACCGACGGGCCGCCGCGCACCCTTGCCGATCTCACCAGGCTGGCCCGGGCCGACAAGCCACGGACCGCCAATCCCCATTACGGCTTCCTCTGGCAAGGCGCTCGCTACGAAGGGCTCATCTGCGTCTTCACCGAGGTCATCGGCGGTTTCGGCGGGCAGATCATGGACGATCAGGGCCGCATCGTCGTCGATTCCGAGGCCGGCGTCGAGGCCCTCACCTTCCTCCGCGATTCGATCTACACCACCGACATCAGCCCGGAATCGGTCCTCACCTGGCAAGAAGAGCAGACGCGCTTCGGCTTCCAGAACGGGCAATCGGTCTACCTGCGCAACTGGCCCTACGCCTACGCGCTGATGCAGGACAGGAAAGATTCGTCCGTGGCGGGCAAGTTCGCGGTCACGGTGATGCCCGCGGCCCCGGGAGGCGAACCGACGGCGGCCCTCGGCGGCTCGCAGCTGGCCATCAATGCCCATACCGAACATCCCGAGGCGGCCTATCGCGTGATCGACTTTCTGACCCGGCCCGAGCAGCAACTCGAGCGTGCCTTCGTGGTCGGGCAGTTCCCGTCGCGACGCTCGATCTACGATCGACCGGAGCTGGCGAAAGCGCTGGCCGTGCCCCCGGCGGAGGCACGGCGTCTGATCGAGCATGCGGCCCCGCGGCCCGTGACTCCTGTCTACGCCCAGCTTTCGGGGATCTTGCAGATCTGGCTGCACCGTGCCCTCACGAACCAGGCGGAGCCCCGCGCAGCATTGAAGAATGCCGCCCAGGAGATGCGTACCCTGCTGCGCCGCGTCGGGCTGGGAGAAGAGTAGGAGGGGTGATGGACAAACCGGGCAAAGACCTGATGGCGCAGCAAGAGACACGCCTGGCCTGGGCGTTCGTGCTGCCCGCGCTGTGCGTGGTGCTGCTCATCGCCATCTTTCCACTCGCCTGGACGATCTGGGAGTCGTTGCACTTGCACGATTTGCGCATGCCGTGGCGCGGGCAGCCCTTCATCGGGCTTGCCAACTACGCGGAAGCATTGAGCGATCCGCGCTTCTGGGCCGCGCTCTGGCATACGGCCACCTTCACCGTGGGTAGCGTGTCCCTGGAGCTTCTGCTCGGGCTGTTCCTGGCCCTCTCGCTCAATCGCGCCTATCGCGGCCGCGGGCTCATGCGCACTGTCGTGTTGCTGCCCTGGGCCATTCCCACCGTGGTGGCCGCCCTCCTGTGGGCGTTCATGTTCGACAGCCAGGCCGGCATCGTCAACGCCCTCCTCATCGACGTGGGCGCCATGGATCCCGAGCAGCCCTTCACCTGGTTCACGCATAGCGTGGCAGCCTGGGTGCCGATCATCCTGGCCGATGTCTGGAAGATGACGCCGTTCGTGACGCTCCTGTTGCTGGCCGGGCTGCAGAACATCGACGGCTCCCTGTACGAGGCCGCCGCCATCGACGGCGCCCGCGC
>JBFWSD010000625.1:0-4973 GCA_050248575.1 Gemmataceae bacterium | reverse complement strand
GGCAGGTTCCATGCCTGCCCCACTTGCAAACTCCAATCATGAAACGATTCGCCACCTTCTTGCTGCTCGCCTTGCTGATTGGCTGCAATCGCGATCCCGAGCTGTCGGAGTTCGATGCGGCGACCAAGAAGCTCAAGGAGGGCGACGTGCAGCAGCGGCTGGCTGCCCTGCAAACCCTCTCGAAGTTGACGGGCGATCAAGCGGTGCCTGCCCTGGTCCAGGCCCTGAACGATCCGAGTGACGAGGTGGGCGCGCAAGACGTCCAGGCACTCCGCAAGATTGGCGCGAAGGCGTTGCCCGAGCTGGTCAAGGCGATGAGTGCCAAGGATGCGACTTCGACCTTGAAGGCCCGCGGCGCCGAGACCATGATCGGCATTTCACCCCTCTCCGACGATGCACTCGGTGTGCTGCTCAAAGGTATCGAGGATCCCGATGTGTATGTCCGCGTCCAGTCGGCCATCGCGCTCGGGAAGAGTGACACGCATGCCCCCAAGGCCGTCCCCGTGCTGGCGGCGGCGCTGAAAGACGACAGCGACGTGGTCCGCTTGCTGGCCATCAATGCGCTGGGGGCCATGGGGCCGGTGGCCCAGCCCGCCATCCCGGCGCTGCAAGGAGTGCTCAACGATTCCGACCCCGACATCCGGGATGCGGCCAGCACGGCCCTCAAGAGCATCGGCGGGACCTGAGCGAACTCGACTTGCGAACGCTTGCTGTGCCTTCGCGAAAGTTATGGTAGAATAGCCCCGTCAATCTCAGCGTGCACCTGTCGGATAGGTCGATGAGCGAAAGTTCCGGGGAAGAACGAAACGGCTCCGAGGCCGTGTTGCGAACGCTGGCGCCGGCGCTGCGGCAGCTGGAAAAGAGCCTGCGCGTGTGGCTGGACTCGCCGCGCCGCTATCCACTCGAGCTCACTGCCAAGGCCAGCATCGAACAATACGCCGCCGACCTGCACCGCCAGGCCGAGGCCCTCGAGCAGGACCGGCCCTTGCTGGTCGTCATGCTCATGGGGGGGACGGGCGTCGGCAAGTCGACACTGCTCAACGCCCTGGCGGGCTCCGACATCGCACTGTCTTCCTATGCCCGGCCCACCACGAAGGACCCGGTGGTCTACTTCCACGAGTCGATCAAGCCGGACATGCTCGACCCTTGCCTGCGCGAGTGTCGGCTGCGGCCCCACAATCGGCCTGAGTTGCTCGAGAAGGTCCTGGTCGACACGCCCGACATCGACAGCAACGACCTGGAGAATCGCGAGATCCTCTTGAAGGTGCTGCCCGTCGCCGACGTCGTCCTCTATGTCGGGTCGCAAGAGAAGTATCACGACGAGCTGGGCTGGGAGCTCTTCTTGCAGCAACGTCGCCGCCGGGCCTTTGCCTTCGTGCTCAACAAGTGGGACCGCTGTCTGCATGCCGGCGCGCAAGGGCTGCGGCCCGACGAGGACTGGCTGCGCGACCTCACCAACGAAGGCTTCCAGAATCCGCACCTGTTCCGCACCTGTGCCCAGCTCTGGGTGGAAGCGGCGGGCGGCGACGGCGTCCCCGACGACGAGCAAGCCAAGGACGGCGAAGGGGTTCGCCCCGAGCACCTGCGCGGGCTGCCCACGGCACGCATTCCCGATGCGCTGCCCGAGGGGGAACAGTTCATCGAACTGGTGCGCTGGTTGAACACGGGCCTCAACGCCATGGAGATCGAGGCCATCAAGGCGCGCGGCATCACGCAGCTCTTGATTCACGTACACAAGTCGCTGGAAGCGGCCTGCCCGCCCGATCTGGAAGAGATCGCCGAACGCACCCGTGTCCGCTGGGAACGGCTGCTGTCCGACGAGGCCGAGGCCACCGCGGAAATCTTGCTCAACACTCTCGAGCCCTATCAGAGCGAGATCGAACATCACTTCACCGTGGAGAGCCAGAAACGTTTCCGCGGCATGTTCGCGGGCTACCTGGGCCTGGTCCACCGCGTCAAGCATGCCAGCGGCTCGCTGCGCGATTTCATTCCCGGGCTGCCCCGCCCCTCGGAGAAGCTCGACGCCTCGGCTTCCTGGGACTTGGCCAGCTTCACCCGCGCCTGCACCGGCGTGGCGGGCGAACGTCATCTCGATGCGCGGGGCCGGGCTCTCAGCAATCGTCTGCTCCTCGAGGCAGATCAGCAGGGCTTCCCGCTCGAACTGCTGACGCCGGCCGCCGAGGGGATCGCCAATCTCGACTGGCGGCAACGGTTTGCCCAGGCTTTGGTCGAGACGCTGCACCAGGTGGAGCAGCAATGGTCGAACCCGACCGGCACGCGCAAGGTGGTGCAATCGAGCGTGATCATGGCGGCGGACTGGCTGCCCTCGCTCACCTTGATGGCCACCGCCATCTGGTTCCTGTACGGCTACACGCTGCAAGAGCCGAAGCGGCCCTTCGACTGGGGCGACTTTGCCATCCTGTTCTTCGTGGTGCTGGTGGTGCTGATCATCTTGCACATCTTCGTGTCGATGGTGCTGCCCATGCGCTGGCCGATCATGCGCGGTGAGTTCCATCGCCGTCTCGAACGCCGCCTGCAGGCCGATCTCGAGAAGACCTACACAGGCATCCCGGGCCAGGTGGCCGATTCCCTTCAGCAAGAACGCCAGCACATCGAGAAGCTGATTGGTGAGGCCAAGGAGGTCTCCGACTGGCTCAAAGAACGCGAACACTCCTCCGCCGTCGCCGGGCTGTACGGGAACTAGCAGCAAGCATACCGCGATCAGCATTCTGCGCTCCGTTTCAAGCGGAGCGTCGGCGCCCCGCGATGACCGTAGGGCAATCCGCGGGGGCTCACCATCCGTCTTACTTGTAAGGGATGGTGTTGCCGTTACCCGGTCGTTACTTGACCGAAACGGGCTGTTCGGCGATCGTTGACGATGGCAGGAGTTTTCTTCCGCGCCGGCAGGCAAGAAACGTCGTCCCCTGAAATAGTGCACGCGTCCGAGGTTAGGAGATCGACACGATGTCCGCACGAGCTGCTGCGTGGCTGAGCCTGGTGCCCCTGTTTGCGACCGGTTCCTTGCAGGGGGCCGAGCCTTCATCGCTCGCCCGCGAGGCAAGAAAGGTCCTCGAGCAGCACTGCTACAAGTGCCACGGCGAGGACGGCAACGCCAAGGGCGGCCTCAACTACGTGCTGGATCGCGACAAGCTGGTAGCCCGCGGCAAGGTCAAGGGGGGCAACCCGGGCGAATCGCCACTCTACATGCGCATTTCCAAGGGCGAGATGCCGCCCGCCAAGGTAGAGAAGCGGCCCACGCCGCAAGAGCTGGCCATCTTGCAGCGCTGGATCGAGGCCGGCGCCCCCGCCTTCGAACAAGTGCCGCGCCGCAACTTCATCAGCGAGATCGACATCGTTCATTACATCGACGACGACCTGCGGCGGCAGCCCGCGCGGCATCGCCGCTACCTGCGTTATCTCACCTTCGCCAACCTGGCCAATGCGGGCGTACCGGAGAAGGAGCTCGATCAGCACCGGCAGGCAATGAACAAGCTGGTCAACAGCCTGTCCTGGCATCCGCGGATTACTTTACCCGTGGCGATCGATCCGGCGCGCACCATCTATCGCCTCGACATGCGCGATTACCTGTGGACCGAGCGGACCTGGACGCGCATCCTCGGGCTGTATCCCCACTACCTGCCCCAGAAGGGGAGCGCGATGAAGTGGGTGGCGGGCGTGACGCGCACCGAGTTGCCCTACATCCGGGGCGACTGGTTCGTGGCCAACGTGTCGAGGCCGCCCCTCTATCAAGACACGCTCGAACTGCCCCTCACCGACAAGGACCTGGAACGATTGCTGCGCGTGGATGCCGTGCAGGGCATCCGTGAAGAGCGCGTCATGCGGGCCGGCTTCAACGGTTCAGGAATTGCCCGCAATAACCGCATCCTGGAACGGCACGACTCGGCCTACGGCGCCTACTGGCGTTCCTACGATTTCTCGAGCAACCTCGACGAGCAGAACATCTTCGAGCGGCCGCTGGGGCCGGTTGGCCCGAACCTGGGCACCAACAACTTCGTGCAGGCGGGCGGCGAGATGATCTTCCACCTGCCCAACGGCTTGCAGGGCTACTTCATCGTCGACGCCAATGGCCGCCGGCTCGATCGCGCCCCGGTCGAGATCGTCAGCGATCCCAAGCGGCCCGACAAGGCGGTCGAGACCGGCATCTCCTGCATGTCTTGCCACGTCCGCGGCCTGCATCCCAAGGCCGATCAGATCCGCGCCCACGTGGAGAAGAACCCCAACGCCTTCACCAAGGAAGACCTCGACATCGTCAAGGCGATCTATCCTGCGGAGAAGAAGTTCCACGAACGGATGAACGAGGACATCGACAGGTTTCTGAAGGCACTCGAGAAAACGGGCGCCAAGGTCGAGCCGGAACCGACCCTGGCCCTGACGTTGAAGTATGAGGGCGAGCTGGACCTGCCGCTGGCGGCGGCCGAGTTCGGTTTCACGCCGGACGATCTGCGGCATCGACTGGAAAAGTCGCCCGCGCTGGCCCGCGTGCTGGGGCCGCTCAACGTGAAGAGTGGCACCGTCCAGCGCGAGGCTTTTCTCAAGATCCTGCCCGACGCACTGCGTGAGTTTGGCCTGGGAGATGGGCTACGCTTCTATCCGCTCGCCGATGTGACCGATCCGCCCGCGGCCGATCCGGGCTTCCGCCCTTTCGTTGGCCACAAGGGGCACATTCTTGCCGTCGTCCTGTCGCCGGATGGCAAGCGGGCCCTGACCGCCAGCGAGGACCATACGGCCCGCCTGTGGGACCTGGAAACCGGGCGGGAGATTCGCCCGTTTGCCGGGCACACCGACGAAGTGCTGGCCGTCGCCTTCTCGCCCGATGGCAAGCGCGTCCTCACCGGCAGCGCCGATCGGACGGCCCGGCTGTGGGATCCGGCCAGCGGCCGGGAACTGCGCCGCTTCGAAGCTCATACCGAGCGCGTCAGCGCGGTCGCCTTTTCGCCCGATGGCAAGCGGGC
>JBFWSD010000624.1:0-4977 GCA_050248575.1 Gemmataceae bacterium | reverse complement strand
CTCTTCCAGGCTGGCCGTCCACGAATATTCCGGATTGCTGAAGCCGGGCTCCAGCGTGGGAATGACGACCACTTCCCTGCCCCAGTCGCGGGCCGCATGGCGATTGCCCTGGTTCACGCTCAGGACCAGTTCGGCCCCGGCGTGGCAAGCGACGGCAATCTCCTTGACTTCGAGACTGTCGATGGAACAGCGCAGCCCTTCGTCGCGCAGGGCCTTGATGGTGTCGGCCGCCTCCGTCCAGACCACGCCGGGCTCGCAGCCCAGGTCGATGACATCGGCGCCCGCCTGGCGATAACGCAACGCCCGGGCCACAATCTCCTCGCGTCCAAGACGAGGCACATGATTGATCTCGGCGAGGATCTCGATGTCATGCTGACCGTACCCGGGCGGCCTCGTCTTTTCCTGGCCGAAATAGTCGGGCAGATCGCGCAGGTCTTTTGGCCCGCGCTCGACCGGCTTGCCGACACGCTCCGCCAGCAGACGAACGTCGCCCGAGCAGAGCCCGGGGAGTAGAATGCGATCAACGTTGCCGACCGGGGCAAGATGCCGCGCGATCCAGTCGGTGGTCGCCAGGGCGACCACCGTGATGGGCAAGACCGCGATGTCGTGCTCGAAGCCGGCGCGCGGGCCGAGCTCGGCGAGCAGCCGCCGCAAGGCGGGCTCAGCCAGCTTGCCCGTCACGAACAAGAGCCGCGGAGAAGGCATGATGAGGTGATCATACTGCATCCCGCCGACGTGTGCTTTACCTCTGTCCGGACACATGCCAATTTCAGCATGATAGGTTGAGCCGGCACGTGCCGGTTCACGACGCCAACCCAGGTGCAACATGAACCAGCGGATTCAAGATGAGATCGTGGCCCGGGCCAAGAGCGATCCAGCGTTCCAGGAGCGGCTGCTCGCCAATCCGGGCAAGGTCGTGAAGGAGAGCTTGCCCGCCGGCGAGCTGAGCGAGGAGCAACTCGACCAGGTAGCGGGCGGCATCATTGCCATCCTCATCGGCCGCTCGGGCGGCAACCAGACCTCTACCACAAGGTGAATCATGGAAAAGCAGAACCAGCCCGTTGAGAAACCAGAGCAAGTTCCGCCGGTGTCGACTGCCGATGGAGCGCTGCCCGAGAGCGAGCTCGACAAGGTCAGCGGCGGCTACATCGAGCAGGAAAACTTGCGCAAGCCTTATATCGAACAAGACAATCGCGGCCCGGCACGTTGACGCTTCACACGCCGCGCGCCTTGGGATCCCAGACGTACTTGTGAAGCTGCAGATGCAGGCGAACGTGCAGCTTGCTGTCGAGGATCCACTCGGCCAGTTGCCGCGGCTCGACCAGCCCGAAGGCCGGGCTCACGAGCACCGTGAATCGCTGGGCCAGGTCGTGCTTGTGGATGGTGGCCACGGCCCAGTCGAAGTCGCGCCGCGAGGCGATCACCAGCTTCACCTGGTCCGTGGGCTTGAGCCGCTCGAGGTTGTCCCAGCAGTTGCCCTCGCACTCGCCGCTGTCGGGGCACTTCAGGTCCATGATGATGTGCACGCGATGATCGACCCGGTCGATGGGCTGCAGCCCGCTGGTTTCGAGGAGGACGGTCAGGCCCAGCTCGGCCAGCCTGGTCAGCAGGCCGAGGACCTCGGTCTGCAACAGCGGCTCGCCCCCGGTGAACTCGACCACCGGGCAGTTCAAGTCCAGCACCCGGGCAAGGACCGCGTCCGGCTCGAGCAACTCCCCCTGGTTGAACGCATGCGGCGTATCGCACCAGACGCAGCGGGCATCGCACACGGCCAGCCGCACGAAGATGCAGGGCAGCCCGGCGAAAGTCGACTCCCCTTGCACGCTCTTGTAAATCTCGTGCACCAGGAGCTGGCCGCGCGGCTTGTCCTGCAGCAGGGCAACCCGGGAGTGTTTCGATTCGCCTGACATGAATGGACTTCGGGTAAAACGCGCGAGATTGCCTCTCTTTCCTCACTTTCATGGTACAGGGCCGGGCCGCCGCCAAGAATGGCAAAACTGCTCTTCCGCGCACGCGGCCCATCTCCTATAAGGCCGGCGCTCGGGAATCCGCTTGGGCACAAGCGGGGCAAGTGAGGGAAGAGTCATGAAACGGGAAGCAGGCAAACGATTCGTCCTTTCCATGGTCCTGGCGGCTGCCTGGTGCGCTCCTGCCCTTGGCCAGCAGTACTCCGACCAGCTGGCCGCCTCGGTCAACGGCGAGGTGATCACCCTCTCCGAAGTCGAGCAGGTGATCCGCCAGCGGCTTGCCGACGGCCACACCTCGCCCGAACGCTTCGAGGCCCTGCGGCACGAAGTGCTGGGCATGCTCATCGACGATTGCCTGTTGCGGCAATACCTGAGCAAGAACGGCCCGCAGGTCCCCGAGACCGAAGTCCAGCGCTGGCTCAAGCAACTCGAGGCCAAGCTCAAGAACGACGGCAAGACCCTCCACGATTACTATCGCGAGCTGGGCTCCAGCGAGAGCGACCTCAAGAAAAGCGTGACGCAGATGCTGCAATGGGTCCGCTTCGTCAATGACCAGCTCACCGACGAGGCTCTCGAGCGCTACTACCACGAGCACCGCGACTTCTTCGACCAGGTGACCGTGCGGGCCAGCCACATCGTCATCCGCGTGCCCGCCGCCAGCAAGGAGCTGCGTGACGAGGCCCGGGCCAGACTCAACGAGATGCGGCAAGAGATCGTGGCGGGCCAGCTCGACTTTGCCGCGGCGGCCCGCAAGTACTCGCAGTGCCCGAGCGCCGAAAAAGGGGGCGACATCGGCTTCTTCCCGCGCCACTTTGCCGTCGACGAAGAGATTGCCCGGGCTGCCTTCAGCCAGGAAGTGGGCAAGATCAGCGACGTGGTCGCCACCGAGCACGGCTTGCACCTCATCCTCGTCACCGATCGCAAGGCGGGCAAGAAGACCGAGTTCAGCCAGGTGAAAGCCGCCGTCCGCGAAGTCGCTGCCGGCGAGATGATGCAGAAGTTGCTCGATCAAGAGAAGCAGACCGCCAAGATCAACGTGTTCTTGAGCGAAACCGCCCCGGTGCGCAACGCGGCCTACGACCAGCGCGCCGAAACACCGCCCCAGGCGCAGCCTGAGATCACCCCGGTGTATGGCGTGATCGAGAATGTGCCCGCGGCCACGCCGCCGGCAGGCAGCGTGCCGACGGCCATGCCCGCGCCGCCGGAAGGAAACTTGACGACACTGGCCCCGCCCGGAGGAAACGCCGCGCTGCCGCCCGCGGCGATGCCGGAAGTGCCCGCAGCGCCGGTGCCGCTCCCCGAGGGCCAGGTTCCTTCGTCTTCGCCCTTGCCAACGCCCGAAGGGCAAATGCCTTCGTCTTCGCCCTTGCCGGCGCCTGAGGGCCAGGGCCTTCCTGCTGCGCCCCTGCCGGTCCCGCAAGGGTCTTCGATCACGCCCATGCCGGAACGACAGAGTTCCGCTGCGCCCGCACCGCTGCCGCAGGACTTCCAGACGCCCATCGTGAGCGGCGTGCCGATGAACGAACCAGCACCCACGCCAGCGGGCCAGGCCATGCCTGCCGCCTACACGCCGATGACCGCCGGGCCGGCGGCCCCGTTCGTGCCGCAAGCAGCCGTGATCGAGGGGACCGTGCCCGCAGCGACCGAACCGGCCCCGTTGCCGCGCATTCGCGTGCTGCCGATGCCGAGCGAACCGGAAACGCCGCCCGCGTCGTTCGAGATCCCGGCGGTCCCTGCCGCGGTGCCCGAGCCCGCGCCGGCCTCGGAGCAGCCGGTGTCACCGCCCTCATGATCGATTGACCAGCGGATGTGGTTGCCCTTCGCAGCTAGCCTCTGCAATAATTGCGGAGACACGGCGGAGAGTGCGCCCATGTTCTTTGCGTTGCTTGCGCAGACGCTGCTGGGATTGATCTACTTCTGGCCGATAACCATCGCGACAGCCATGGTCTGGTGGCTGTCTCTTGCAATCACATTCATGGTTCTGGCCAGAAGTGGGAAGCACTTGCGTGATCTCTCTATTCGGAGCTGTTTCGCCCCGTTCGCCGTCCCACTGGCAATGGCTTGCTGCAGCGCCATGACCAGCAATGTACCTGCCGTGGCCATCTTGCTGCTCAAGGTCCTATTGTTGAGCCAACTACCTCTTTTGCTGTATCTCCTGGTGCGGGAACCACGACTCTGGCCGGCAACCGCGGGCGCTACGCTCTTCGCAACCTGGATCCGGCCTATTTCGTGAGCATGCTCAGCGTGACGGGAATCTCGCTCTGATAACATCCGCGCACGCCAAAATGTCGCTTGCTTGTTACAAACTTGTGCGGTGACATTTCCCCGCCTGCATGCGACTTTTCTGGTGGCGGCCCTCGTGCGGCTGCTGTTTTCGCGATTTTCCTCTCCTCATCCCGAGGTCATCCTTTATCATGGGGGAAAAGCTGCGGATCCATGCAGTGAGGCAGTTTGAATCCTTGGATCAGATTCGGGCGTGGCTGCGGGGTGCCCCGGAGTGGGCACGCTTTGTCTGGCATGCACCAAACCCTCACTTCCCAGAATACGAATGCCACAATACAATCCTGCATCTGGTGGTTGCTGGCATGTACAACAACCCGAACGACCTGGAACTGGCAGCCTTGCTCCTTGAATATGGAGCTGACCCAAATGCCAACAACGACAATGGCTGGACACCACTCCACTATGCCTGCAAGTTTGACTCGCGGGATTTGGCGATGGTAGAGTTGCTCCTGCGGCATGGGGCTGATCCAAATGCCCGCGACAACCAAGACCTCCACAGTGAAAAGGCGCGCATTGGCAACCGAAGCGCGGGGGGCGCGCATGACAAGCGCGCTGGCTATCTCGTATAGTGTACGTCAGTACAAATTCAAAGACCAATCAAAATCCACACTTGCTTGCCCTCATCAATGGCAGCCCGGTACAATCCGGCTGTGGTTGTCTAATCAATGGTTAGGCGGCTCCGGCGGAGGGCGAATGAGCGGGCCTGCTGAACTCTACTGGAACGAGC
>JBFWSD010000623.1:0-4985 GCA_050248575.1 Gemmataceae bacterium | reverse complement strand
GGCCGATCTGCTCCCCTTCCTGGGCTACGACGCCGTTCATGCCCAGCTCGACTTCGAGAAGTCGTGGCGCGAGGGGGACAACCTGCAAGCGGCCATGACCTTGATTCCTTACTTCGTCGATCCGAACAAGGATCCTTCAACGCGATACGTGCACCAGCCCGGTCTGCGCAATGAAGTGGCCGCCACTCATTATGTGGGCATTGCGGGCGTGGGACTCGATGCCGCCGACTTCCCGAATGATCCGGCCCACGCCGACAAGCTTGGCATCTGGGGCTACAACCGCCAGACCAAGGTGGCAGACCTGGGCACGAACCTGGCCAGCACCATCTTCATGATCCAGGTTCCCACGGCCCTGCGCGGACCGTGGCTGGCGGGCGGCGGTGCCACTGTGCGCGGCGTGCCCGACAAGGACAGCATTCGTCCCTTCGTGGCACGCAATCACGACGGCAAGCCGGGCACCTACGCTTTGATGGCCGACGGCTCGGTTCGCTTCATCGCGGCCGATATCTCCGATGACGTTTTCAAGGCACTGGCAGTGGTCAAGAAACCGGCGGGTGTGAGCTTGCCCGTGCTGCCCGAGATTCCGGCGCCGAAGAAGCCCGATGCGGCTCCGGCTCCGTGAAGATCATGTGAAAGCGAAGACTTGCACTCACTTTCTGCGTACAATCTGCGCATCATTTAGTTGACGACTCGCAACCGTCATCCTCGAGGACTCTCTAATGTCCCACCATCTGCCCCTGCGTAGAGAATCTGGACCACGGGCCACGGAGCACGGTCTGCGCGCCGCGTTCACGCTCATCGAGTTGCTGGTGGTGATTGCGATCATCACGGTGATGATGGGGATGCTGGTGCCCGCCGTGCAGAAAGTGCGCGAGGCGGCCAATCGTTCCCGTTGCACCAATCATCTGAAGCAGATTGCCCTGGCCATGATCGCGCATCACACCAGGACCGATGCATTTCCCACGGCGGGACGCAACGCGGGCAGTAGCCGTACCAATCCGGCCAGCCCGGCCAACTACAAGACACAGGAATGGGGCTGGGCTTACCAGATTCTGCCGCAGATGGAGCAGGACAACCTGTGGGCCTCGGCTACCGACGCGACAGTGACCGGTACCGCGGTGCCGATGTACTATTGCCCGTCGCGGCGTTCGCCCGGCCTGGTCGGCGGTCTGGCCATGACCGACTACGCGGGCAGCGCCGGCGTCGATGCCACCAATCCACAAGCAGGAGAATCACTGGGCTCGGCCATGGACGGCATCATCGTTCGCACTGGCTATGGCCCGCAGGGCACTCCGCCCAATGCCTACACGGGCGTGAACAATCGCGACATCCCTGACGGCAATTCCAACACCGTGCTGGTGGCCGAGAAGAGACTCAATGGCTCGCTGCTCGGCGCTGCCCAGCCGGGCGATAACAATGGCTACGTTTCGGGCTGCAACGACGACAACATGCGCTGGGCCATGAGTCTGCCCGCACCGGATGGCCCGGGTGGCAGCCAGTTTGCTTTCGGCTCCGCTCATGGCGGCAGCTTCAATGCCGCGTTCGCCGACGGCAGCGTCCGCCCGATCAGCTACACCATCAGCCTGGGGATACTCAAGGCGGCTTGCAGCCGCAACGACGGCGTTCCGTACAGCATGCCATGAATCACGACGTGGCAGCTGCCGCGCCATGGCGGTGCAGCGTTTCCGGCACGCCCAGACAGAAAAGCGCGAGCGCCGCGGCGGCAATCCCCGCCAGGGCCAGAAAGGCCGTGTCGTAGCCATACAGTTCTGCCAGCCACTCGCCGAAGAAATTGCTGACCGATGCACCCAGCCCTTGCACGGCAATGACCATGCCCTGCGCCAGGTTGAAGCAGCCCATACCGCGCGTGAGGTCGGCCACCACCAGTACGAAGGCGGCGCCATAGATGCCGGCGCCGATTCCATCCAGGACCTGGATGAGCATGATGTCGACGGGCACATCGATGAGTCCAAAGAACAGACCGCGGATGGGCAACACGATGAATGCGGCCAGGAAGATCGGCTTGCGGCCGAAGCTGTCGGCATAACGGCCCACAAAGAGTGCTACCGGGATCATCACGAGCTGGGCGATGATCACGCAGCCGCTCATGAACAAGGGAGCGTCGTGGGGGCGGCCCACGGCCAGTTTCTGTCCAGCCAGGGGCAACATCGCTGCGTTGGCAAAATGGAACAGCCCGATGCACAGCGTGAAGCAGCAAGGGGCGGTTGGTGAAGACGGCGGCCCACTCACTCGTTGCGTCGGTGTCAGCCTCCGCGGGCGCCGTCTCGCCAGGATCGAGGCTGCGAATGCCGCCGCGTGCGACGTCATGGTCGATGGTTGCGGGCCGGATCAACATCACCGTGAGGATCGAGCACAGGCAGAGGGCCGCCACCATGCCAAACTCGGCGCCTGCGTAGTAAGTACCGAAGAGCCCGACGGCCAGGGCGGCGAACACGTTGCCCGCGTGATTGTAGCCCTGATTCATGCCCACCTGGCGCGTGAAGCCGTCGGGGCCGACGATGCCGAGCGTGATGGCCGCGATGGCGGGCGGAATGACGGCGGCGGCGGCGCCGATCAACAAGACGCTGCCCAGCACCACGCCTTCGCTGGGCCAGGCCGGGATGGCCAGGCAGCCCAGGCCGATCAAGCCCGCCGCGCTGGCGATCGCCAGTCGTTTGAAGCGGCTGCGATCGATGAACAGCCCGGCGGGCAACTGCGCGACCACCGTTGCGAAGTTGAGTACGAGCAGAGCGACGCCGATCGCTGTTGGTTTCCAGCCCGCGGTGGCACCGAGATAGATCGCCAGGAAGGGACCGATGCCGTCGCCGACATCCGCACTGAAGAAATTGAGCCAGTTGAGCTTGGGTTGCTTGCCCAGCACCATGTTCTCCACGGGAAAAGTGAGTAGACCCTAACGTAACAACGCCAGTTGCCGCGTGCACGGATAAACCGCGCGGCGGAAACAAAGTCGCACAGTAAGTGGTCCGATGGAGCACAGGCATGCGCAGTGAGAAGGAAAGGGACCGGCAGCCCGGCCTCGACTTCCCAGAAACACGTGGGTTGGCTCGTGGAAAGAAGGGTTAGCCTCGACCGTGCTGCCGGCACCTTGAAACAGGTGCAACTCAGATGCCAAGCCGCCTACCAGTAGATGTAGAGCCAGGCAGCCACGTTCAGCAGCACCAGCAAGAGCAGCAACCAGACGATGAGGGGATGATCGACGATGGGGGCAGTGAGGGCACGCCAGGCGCGGCCCAGCGCGGAACGACGCCGGCTGCGCCGCAATTCATCCAGCAAGAACGAGCGATGCAGCCAGATCAGGGTCCGCGCCGATTGCCAGTCGCGGGCCAGCGCCTCGCGCTGACTGTTCGAGAGACCGCGAAAAGTCGGCAAGATCATCGCTTGTCGCGCCAGCGCCGAGACCAGATAGCCCGGCTGTCCTGCCTTGCCGACCAGCGGTGGGAATTGACGTAGCGTGTCGCGAAGTTCGCGGAGTGCGCGGAGCAGCTCTTTGGCTTCCGTCTTGCGCGTCAAGCGACGGCGCGGCTTGTTGAGGAACTTGCCCGCCTGGTCCCAGGCGTGCAGCAAGTCGCGGGTGATGAGCACGCGTTCATAGAGGGCCGAACGCGTTCCCAGCCCGCGCCGGGCCGCCTTTGACGATCGTGCCGTCTCCAGCACCGGATCGGCTGGCTCCGACATCAGGATCGGCTCTTTGTCCGGGGCTGTCGGTGTCGACTCCGCGTCGAGCTCGTCGTCACTGTCCGTAGTGGCGGTCTCGGTGGCGGCAGACAGTCGCGGCGGCGGCGGTGATTCCGCCCAGTCGAGCACGGCGGGCTTCGTGTCCGCGCGCGGCGCGGGCTCGGGCTTGGTGGCGTTGCCGTCATTCGCGGGCTGCTTGACGATCGGGTCCACTTGTTTGTCGCCGGAGGGCGCTTCCCTGGCAGCCCGCTTTGCCTGGTCGGGGTTTGGCTGTCTATTTTCTTCAGACTTGCCCGGTGCCGGCGCAGGCTCGGTGCGGGCAGGTCTTTCTGCCTCGGCTGCCGGTGCTTTCGCAGCTGGAGCAGGGGAGTGCGGGCGCGTCTTGCCCGATTCTGGAGCCCGGTCCGGTGTCGGCATCGGCGGACGCGGCGGCTTCTCTTCCGCCGGACGCGCGGGCAAGCTGGCGTCGTATGTCTTCTTTGCCTCCGCGTCGGTCAGGCACATGAAGGCGCGGGCGATGCAGTTCATGGCCTCGGTGGCGTGCTCGGGATGGCTGAGCTGATACTGTCGCAGCGTGAGAAGACGCTGGTGGACATGCTCTTCGATCTGTTCCAGCCGACTCTCGCCTCGTTCGAGACCGAGCAGGGTGTAATGATCGGGCGGCCAGCTTTCGACCGACAGTTCCAGCCATTGGCAGATCAGTGGATGACGCATGCCCATTCCCCGCAACGTTCCCTATTCCGTTAAAATGCCAGAACTGCGCGGGGAATGCAAAGTATCTCCTGCGCGGGGGTGACCAAAGCCCGGCTTGAGCCCCCTGGGCGATTCTGTTACAACCCCGCCTGGCCAAAGATAGCCCTTCCTTGAACTTGCAACCGAGCCAACCGGAACTGGACGCTTCTTCCTTGGTTGCCTGCCGGCACGCGTCCGCGAAGCGCCGCCAACGATCCGAGCCAACATGAAGAATTTCCTGCGAGCATTGCGCTGTGCCTGGCCTTACCGGAGGAGGCTGGTTGCCTCGGTGATCTGTGCCGCGCTGGCGGCCCTCTTCTGGAGCCTCAACTTCACGGCCATCTATCCGATCCTCAAGATCCTCGGCAACGAGCAGAGCTTGCAACAGTGGGTCGACGAACGCATCGACACCACCCAGAAGGAAGTCGAGAATCTCCAGCTTCAGGTCAAGCATCACAACATGCAGCTCGAGGCGGTCAAGGCGGCGCCGCAGGGCAAGTTCCGCGATCGCGAAGAGACGCAGCTCACGGGCAGCCTGGCCCGGCTCGAGGGCAAGC